>CADBUH010000115.1 GCA_902797775.1 uncultured Erysipelotrichaceae bacterium
ATTAATAACTTCAACTTCTTCTTCCGGTTCAAAGTGTTCATCATCCATCGCAATGATGTCACATTGTCCTTTCCCTTCATCATCAAATACTCTCCAAGCCATTAATTTACCTGGAATGATTGCCTTCGAAGCAGAGTCAGAACATTTCATCTTAGGTGTATAACTACCATCATCTTCTTTTACCGCAACAAGTTTATATACGCCACCTAATACAGGATCGGTTGCGGAAGTAATTAAGTTTTCTCCTACACCATACGCATCAAAACGAGCTCCTTCATATCTCTCCATACTTGCGATTTTATGTTCATCTAAAGAGTTTGAAGCGATTAGTTTTACATAAGGTTTTCCAGCCTCATCGAGTGCTTTTCTTAAACGTTTATAACCACGCGCTAAGTCACCAGAGTCAATACGTGCACTCTTTACACGTTTATTTGGATCATCTGGATATTTTTCAATTAATTCATTATCTAATTGAATTAAATTTGGTAAACCACTTTCAAAAATATTATAGGTATCTAAGAGTAATGAAACATTCTCTGGATAAGTATCTGCGTATGCACGGAAAGCATCCATTTCCGTTGGGAAGAATTCAATATAACTATGCGCAACTGTTCCTAGTGCTGGTACATCAGGTCCAAATTTCATTTCCGCTAAACAATTCGCTGTACCAATGCATCCTCCTAATACAGAAGCATACGCACCATCATTACCAGCACTTGAACCTTGTGCACGTCTTGTGCCAAACTCCATGACATTTCTTGGTGTATGTGTACTTAAGCCAGAAATATGTGTTGCCTTCGTCGCAATTAAGGTATGGAAGTTCATCGTTTGAAGTAAATAGGTTTCAATTAAGATTGCCCCTACCATATCACACTCAATACGAACCATAGGTACTTGCGGATAGCATACCGTTCCTTCTCTTAACGCATATACATCCCCTTTCCACTTATAGGTTCTAAGATATTCACAAAATTCTTCCGACATTCCTTTATAACGTAAATATTTCAAATCTTGATCATTAAAATGATAGTTTAAAAGGAAGCGTACAAGTTTATCTTGTCCACAACTGATTGCATATCCTAAGTTATCTGGATTCTCACGAAAGAACATGTTGAAGACCATAATCTTATCTTTATAGCCATGTTCAAATAAACTATTCGCCATCGTAAATTCATAAAAGTCTGTAATCATCGCTGGATTATCATAATCCACATCTGGAACAAATGGTTCTACCTTAATCTTAGACATCTGAAGTTCCTCCTTTATTTCACTTCTATTTGACAACTTTCCATTACAGAAAGTGATGCCTCATGTTTTTGAGGTGTTGTACCTGCACAAGCATTTTTTAATGCGGTAATTTTTGTATTCGGTAAAGCAGCTCTTAATAATAATGCATTATTAATTACACATATATCTGTACATAAACCACAGATTACAATCTCATCTGGATTATCTTCTTTCATCTTTTCCATTAAAGAAAGACTACCAAATGTTGGTTTTTCAACAATCTCTGCATGATGTTTAATTAATGCATTTTGAACATTTGGTTCTAAAAACCATCCTTGTTCACCTTCAATACAATGTTCAACAGGGAGATAATGTCCTTCTAATGTATTGAGATAATCTTTTTGGTGTGTATCCATAGTTGCATAGATTGTATCGTATTCACCACTTTCAATCTCTTTAACCACATTAGGTACAATTTCCACTGCTTCTTTTGTCCCAAGTGCCATGTCCACAAAATCATTTTGTAAATCAACTACTACTAATACCTTTCTCATAAGTTTTCCTCCAAAAATTCAAACATTGGGTTAAATTGATATAATTTCGTTTCTTTTCCAGAAACTTTTTTCGTTTTACCTGTTTCAATCAACATCTTCTTAATATCTCTACGGAAATTCGCCGTATCTGTCTTCTTTCCTTGAATTGCTTCATAGACAGTTTGAATCTCTCTTAACGTTACTTCTTTAGGTAATAGGTTAAACAGATAACCAGTACCAGTAGAACGATTCTTTAATTGATCCATTGCCATATTGATGGCCTTAATATGATCACACGCTAGTTCACTATTCGATTCTTTTAGAACTTTAGAACGTGTCTTAATATAATTCTTCATTGCTAAGTCATGAATTTCATAATGCATTTCAATTCCACATTTTTCATTACTCAAAGATAGGATTGAAACTCTTTCTTTCTTATTAATCTTTTTTACGGTCTTGGAAATGGTAAACCATTCTGCTTCTTTTGCATCATCTCCCGCATGAGTATGCTTCAGATTCTCTTCTGGTGTCATAGAAAAATAGACGGTTGAAATAATACGTGTCCTAGGATCACGATTCACCGTCCCCAATGTATATAATTGATGAAAATATGTATTTTGTGAGATATGGGTTTCTTCTTCTAATTCTCTAGCAGCTGCATCATCTAAATCTTCATCCATATTCACAAATCCACCAGGAAGTGCCCATTGTCCAATCCATGGATGATTCTTTCTCTTAATTAGTAAAACCTTTAATACCCCACTCGAAACCGTCATTAAAATAATATCTACTGTACAAGATGGATTCTCAAAGGCAGTAGGATCATAGGCATCTAGAAATTCTTGTAATGTTTGTCCAAGTTCATTTTTCATAAATAAAATGTATAGTCATTTTGACTATACATATCATAACGAATAAAGTTTATCTCTGTCAATCTATTTTCGAATTCTTATATGTTTTTTTCCAATACATCTCTTTAGTAATTCTTTAACTGCTTCTTCATCTTTTAAATCAAAATTCATGACTAACGTATAATCTGTATTACTTTTCGTTTTATTATCTTCTACAAAATAGACCGAAAACATATTTTTATTTTCTTTATAGTCATATCCACGAATTTGATCCCATGGAATAAGACGCGCTAAGGTTACAACCCCTTCTTCTCCAATTCCATCACGAATAAAGAAGAATAGTCCTAATGCCAAAATTGTCGCAACGGTACGTACAATATCATAGACATTTTCAACAAAGAATACCGTAACAAGCGCTAGTAAGAACGCAACTAAGAAAAGAATACGTGCTACAGACCAATTACGATCTGTGATTTTAACTTTTCCTCTAGACTTCGCAAAGCCCCATAATAGATAAACCGCTACTGCCATAAACATCGCAGTAACAAACAAATTAAACATTTCCATAGACTAATACCCTAACTCTTCATTAATTAA
>CADBUH010000116.1 GCA_902797775.1 uncultured Erysipelotrichaceae bacterium
AAGAAAATGTTGAATCGCTGTGGTTCCAGTTTTAGGCATTCCAATGTGAAAATAAATGTGTTTCATCTTTATTACATATTATAAAAATGCTTCCAATAATGGAAGCATTATAAAACTAAACTGTTCAAATATAACAAGTTAATCTGATATGTCCTATCCAGCAATTGAACAAGATCCATCTGTAGAACATGGTACATCGGTAGAACATGGTGCATCTGTAGAGCAAGGCGCATCATCAACACATGGAGTTGGTGTAGGCCCTGAAGCCATAATAAGTTCTTCTACTAAGTCTACTTTCATTAAGAATGGTTTAACATACTTTTCTTTCATAGGTTTCCCCTCTCTTTTTTATCGTTTTCATTGTATACGTATTCCAATATCTTGTCTATAAATATATTCTGAATCTTGTAAAAACGATAGAATTGAGTTTGGTGCTTAATGTTGCTATTATGAATTTACAAAACTATGAACATAAATACACTAAAAGAAAGCACACTGGAAACAAAAACGCCTTTAATTAGCGTTATTATCCCTGTATATAATACCGAACCCTTTTTATATACATGTATTGATAGTGTTTTTGCACAGTCTTTTACAGATTATGAAGTTTTATTAATAGATGATGGTTCTACAGATCAATCAGGGTCAATATGTGATCAATATGCTTCAAAAGATGACCGTATTAAGGTTTTTCATACTGAAAATAGAGGTCCTTCCTGCGCAAGAAATCTAGGACTTGATGAAGCGAAAGGTCAATATATCGCCATGGTTGATTCAGATGATGTGTTATTAAGTAAAGATTATCTTCGCATCATGTATGATGCAGCAGTGAATGAGAATGCGGAAGTCGTCATTTGTGGGCATGCTCAGTTTCCTCAAAATGAACCGCTTCCTAGTCCTTATGGTGATAATAAAATCATGGGAATCGTAGATGGCTTAACGTTTAATCGCCATCTAAAAACACCCATGAAATACGTTCATAACTGTTCTCACGGAAAACTCTTTCAAAAAGATCTGTTTCATGATGTTCGTTATCCAGAAGGAAGAATCTTTGAAGACGTTTCAATCATACATAGACTCACTTTTTCTTGCGAACGCATTGTATATATTGGCTTATATATGTACGGGTTTCGTATACGACCTGAAAGTTTAGAACATAGTGCTTCAGATAACACTCTTAGAGAAGCCGCTATTTTAGCAATTCACGATCGTATGAATTTCTTTACAAGTAAAGGATATCCAGAGATGGCAAAAAAAGAAGAGCAATCTCTCTTACGATGGTTAACTAAACATAAGAAATAACATGATTGAGGAATAATTTTATGAATAATGAAATTAGTAAAAATAGACACCCTGAAATCAGTATTATTATGCCAGTATATCAGGTTGAATCATACCTAAAAGAATGTGTAGATAGTATCTTGACGCAATCCTTTCATGATTTTGAATTACTACTTATTGATGATGGTTCAACCGATAATAGTGGAGCAATGTGTGATGAATTCACAATACAAGATCATCGAATCAAAGTTTTCCACCAATCAAATAAAGGTCTTTCTGCCGCAAGAAATACCGGCTTAGATAACGCTTGTGGAAAGTATGTTACGTTAATCGATTCAGATGATGTGATATTAAGTAATGATTTCTTAAAAATTCTATATGATGCAATTCAAAGGTATAACGCAGACATAAGTGTTACCGGTCACATCTCTTTTAAAGATAATGCTCCACTTCCTAAACCTTATATCGGTTTTCAATCATTAGACGACGTTGATAGTGTAACCATTCTCAATGGCTATCAATATAATTATTGGAAATATAATGAAGTAAAAATTCCAATAGGTCGCTTTTTTCCAAACCCTGCTCACGGAAAGCTCTATCGTAAAGACCTTTTCAATCAAGTTCGATTTCCAGAAGGTCGTATCTATGAGACTGTATCCATTCAACATTTGTTAACACTTTATTGTGAACGAATTGCTTTTGTAAATGCTTCTATGTATGGATATCGTATTCGTCAACATAGCATAGAGACAGGAACTAATTCAGAGAAAAAAATGCAAGATATGATAAAAGCATATCAAGAACGTATCGATTATTATAATCGTGAAGGTTATCCAGAACTTGCTTCTTACGCAGAACAATCTTTATTACGATGGTTAAATAACAATAAATAATCCTATTTGGTTTCAACCCATTCCTCAATCTCATGATGATCTGGATGTATCCATTTAACATATGATTCATTTCCATAGTTACAATATGCACAGAAAGGTTTTGCTTCTCTCATCCATTCCATAACTTCTTTACCACTCTGAATTTCATCAATAACTAAATAATCCTTTTCTTCATGTTTGAAGAATCTATTAAACTTTTTATTAACGAATTCAATATATGCAGAATATGTACAAGGATATAGTTTCCCATCCCTAATTTGTATATATTTGCCTTTGCAATGGTCATGAGCGTATTCTTTGTCATAAGTCTTGTCTTCACGTAATAAGACATTACGAAATCTTAGTCTAGGTTTTTGTAATCCAAAAAGATTAACACCTTGTTTCTTCGCGACAGAAATAATCTCATTATAATTAATCTTTAAAGGATACACAGAAAGAAAGATTATCATTTTACTTCTTCTTATTATTTCCCAGAAAGTTTCTGACATATTCTTCAAACAGATTCCATTCGTAAAGATTTCTACTTGTGTGCCTTCTGGCAAATTATCCTTAACATACTCTAGAATTTTATCTATTTCAGGATGTAGTAAAGGTTCACCACCTAATAGTCGTAAATGTTCGGGTCTTATTATCTTAACAGCATTCATCATTTCAACAACTTCATCCATAGTGCAAAAACGCTTTTCAGCAATACTTGAAAAGTGTGCACAATAACCACAATTCAAATTACAATGATCCACAAGATGAAACTCAACTGGTATTTTTAACATAAACGGTTCATTATCGTTATTATTTGAGAGTATCTTCTCGGCTTCATCTTGATTCACTATTAAATCTGTTTTTAGATAATCATCCGCTAGAATTGGTGTACACTTTTCCGCAAATTCATTATTAGGTTCTAATACTCGTATTATTTTATCTTGATGTTTAATTGTAATAGGTGGTAGTCTCTTTTCATTTTCTAATTTCAAAAGTCCATTTTTCTTTAAGAGAAGAATTTCTTTATAACAATCTCGACGAAGTGTTGGACATCCTGAAAAATCACTACAATATGGAAGCATTGCGCAACTCTTACATTTTTCTTTTTTCTCTCTTCCTCTTTCAACAAATGGTTCACGTAAAATAGGTTTCTCTTCAAATATGTTTCCTACAACTGGAACTTCATTCACATGTTCGCAAAGACAAAGATCTCCATTCGGTAATATAACACCACC
>CADBUH010000117.1 GCA_902797775.1 uncultured Erysipelotrichaceae bacterium
GGTTGTAATACATACACTCTTACCAAAATTAAAATGCATTAATACTGTTTCAATTGAAGAACCATCATCTAAAGCAAATAAATATTTTGTGGTTTGATCTTTTGCAACATGCTTTTCGAGAATCTCAAGTGGTCCAATACGAAAATCTTCTTTTAATTGTTCAATGAGTTCATGGGATAAATCACTCATTTCTTCAAAAGAAGTTACTCTCTTTTTATATAACCAGTTATAAACTTGTTTTGCACGATAAGGTTTTTGATTATGTTGTACAAACCAATTTTGTAACTGCTCAATGTCTAAATCATAGATACTTTGCATCCTATTTATTTTATCACACCTCTACACAATTCTTCGCAGTCTTGCGATATAAAAACCATCACTATTATATTCCATTGGGAAGATTGTTTTTTCTTCTTCTAGTTCAAATTCAGGATGTTTATTTAAAAAACGCTTAATTTGATACTCATTTTCTTTCTTATTTAATGTACAAGTACTATACACAAGGATTCCATCTTTCTTACAATACGAAGAGTTTACATCAAGTATTCTTTCTTGAATATTTACAAGTGTATCAATGGCTTCCGGGAAAATATGACGTTTAATCTCTGGTTTATGTCTTAAATCTCCGAGTCCCGAACATGGTACATCTAATAAGATGGCATCCATTTTTGGTAAAGATTCATCATAAATACATGCATCTCTTACAAAACTCTTACAATTTAATACACCTGTATCTTTCATGAGTTTCTCTAATAATTGAACACGATTTTCATAGATATCACTTGCGTAAAGAGTGCCTTCATTCTTCAATAGCATCCCTATAAATTGCGCCTTTGTACCAGGAGCTGCACAACAATCCATCACATTCATTCCTGGCTTTATATGCATCTTTTGTACAACCTGTTGACTAGAATAGTCTTGAATTAATACTTTCCCTTCTTTAAACCATTCTGTTTCAATGATATTTCCATCATATTGAAAACCATATTCATCAATCATTGTCACTTTCTCATCTTTTAATAATTCTTCTTTCGTTATTTTTAAAGTATTAATCCTCCCATAAATAACAGGTTTCGTATTATTAAACCTTACTAATTCTTCCATTTTTTCTTTTCCATAATGGGATTCCCACATCCGTAATACCCATTTTGAATGAGATGTTTCAATCGCTAATTTCTTTATTTCATCCTTTTCAATAACTTCTCTTTTCCCACGTTCATCTACTTGATGAAGAATTGCGTTAATAAAACCTCGATCATGTTTATTAGCGAGTTCAACTGTTTCATTAATGGCCGCATAATTTGGAACACGGTCTAAATAGAAAAGTTGATAAACTCCCATATTTAAAAGAATTGTATTATTTGTTTTAACTCTTTTATCGACGAAATCTTTCCATTGATAGGTTAAATAATCATAATTTCGTAACACTCCATAGACAATCTCACTAATAAGACCTTGGTCTTCTTTGGAAAAGGATTTTTCATTGCGCATGATTAAACTAGCGTATCCTTCTTCTTGAATAACTCTTTTTAAAACATAATAAATATATTCTCTTGGATTCATTAATCAAGTACCATTGGATTTACATCTATGCGTATATCCTTTCCTTTCAGTTCCTCTTTCCCTAAAAGATTGCGCACATCATTACGCATACTATCTAAATCCGTTCCTTTTAATAAAACTCTAGAACGATATAAATCTCGAATCTTTAATAAAGAGATAACACCTATTGTTTTATAATCTCCTACTAGCATTGATTTAATAAAGAGAGCTGTTTCATCTACGATTTTTTGATTTCTAGATTGTACCGTTATCGCTATGAAATAACGATATGGTGGATATAAACCATCATGACGATATTGCATCTCAAATTTAAAGAAGGTTTCATAATCCTGTCGTGCAGCACATTGAACCGCATAATGTGTTGGATCATATACTTGAAATATAACTTCTCCTTCTTCTTCACTTCTTCCAGACCTTCCTGCAGCCTGCATTAATAAATCAAAAGTTACTTCACAACTACGATAATCGGTTCGCGTTAATCCTTCATCTCCATTCACAACACCCACAAGTGTTACATTTGGATAATCTAACCCTTTCGCAATCATTTGGGTACCTAATAAGATATCTGCTTCTTGATTCCCAAAACGTTCTAATAAGTTCTTATGACTATTCTTTTTGGTTGTAGTATCACGATCCATACGTAATAACCTAGCGTTTGGAAATTCTTTTTGTAGTTCTTCTTCTAAACGTTCTGTACCAAATCCATATTTTGTAAAGCCTTCTCTAGAACCACAACTCTTACATTCATATGGAACACGGATAGAGGTTCCACATGTATGACACTTCATCATCTTATCTTCATAGTGATAACTCATTGCGATATCACAATGAGGACAACGTATTACTTCACCACAAGTTTTACATTTAAGAATCGAATGATAACCTCTACGGTTTAATAATAAGATGACTTGTTGGTGCTTGGTTAGACGATCTTGAATCTTATCTTTAAGAGCGTTTGATAATATAAAAGATTCTCCTCTTTGTAAAGCATCTTTCATAGAGACAATACTGACGGTTGGAAGTTGATCATTAATACGATGTTCCATCTTTAATAAGTGATAGACACCTTTCATCGCTCTAGCATAACTTTCTAAAGAAGGTGTAGCACTTCCTAATAAAAGCTTACAATGGTGATATTTCGCTCTAAAGATTGCGATATCACGACAATGATACGATGGTTGACTATCTTGTTTGTAAGAGCCATCATGTTCTTCATCCATCACTATTAATCCTAGGTTTTGAAATGGTAAAAAGATTGAACTTCTCGTTCCTACAATAATAGAAGCTTTATGATTCTTTACCTTTTTATATTGTTCATATTTTTCTTGTGGATTTAAACCAGAATGATAGATGGCTAAACCAACCCCAAAGCGTGAAGATACACGTTCAATCATTTGTGGTGTAAGTCCAATCTCTGGCACAAGTATTAATACTTGTTTGCCTTCTTTTAAGACTTCTTCTGCAAGTTGTAGATAAACTTCTGTTTTTCCTGAACCAGTAACCCCACGTAATAGATAAACATCATCCTTCGTATGATTAAACTCATCCATAACAGCTTTTTGTTCTATACTAAGTGGAAGCTTACTAGAACGCATATCCACTTGAATATCCGTTGCTTCTTTCTCCTTTTCATAACGGATAAGAGCACCTTTATCAATTAAAGCTTTCGCAACATTAGGATATTTTTTACGTAAATCTTTATATAATACTTCCCCTTTATCTTTCACATATAGAAAAGCTTCTAATTGTTTAGGGGTTAATGAATATTCTTCATCAGATACTTTAACAAATTGTTCATTTACGATTGTTTGTTTGGAAGAGATTGGTTTAATTTTGGATGGTAACATTGCTTGAAAACAAGAAATCGTAGTTGATAAAGTAGTATCTTTTAAATACATCGCTAAATCATGAAGTTCTTCTGTAATTAAAGGTTCTTCATCTAATACTTCAAGAACAGGTTTTATTTCTATTTTTAAAGTATTTTTAATCTCTTCTAAAGATTGATTTGTCTTTTCTACATTCTCCACAAATCCAATGGATTCACGATTATTAAAATCAACTTTAATACGCATTCCAGGTAATAATTCTTTACTAGAATAATAAGTATAAAGTTGATCAACAGGTCGTATTGGATGTTCAATCCAACAATGTATGAGATAAAAATCTTCCATCGCTTAAGATTTTATCATATTTCTATTAAACAAACGATTAAATAAGACGTCTAAGTTGACCTTTAGAAGAGATTGTAAGAACTTCATCTAATGGTATATCCCATGGTTCTACTGGAATACATTTAACTTCTTGTTCAGGATAGGCAATTCCGATATTATATTTACTCTTTTTTAGGATGGAATCATAATATCCTTTCCCATATCCTATCCGATTCTTATGTATATCAAATCCTACAAGTGGAATGATATTGATATCGAGTATAGATAAATCAATTGGATTGTTATCCATTGGTTCCAATATCCCAAAAGAACTTACTGTTAAATCATCAAAGGAATGTATTTCATGAAAGGATAATGTCTTATGTATTACTTTTGGTACATAGATATGTTTACCTTGTTTCAATAAGTAGGAAATAAGATGATGCGTATCCACTTCCTCTTCTTTTGAAACATAGATTCCAATATGAGAATAAGGCATAAGAAAAGAAATTAGATAGGCATCTATCTCTTTTTGATACTTCTTACGTATGTCTAAAGGAATCTTCTTTCGATTAAGAAGCAGATTCTTTCTTAATTCTTTCTTATCCAATTGAATCACTCATATCTAATTTTAATAATTGATTTAATTCAACTGCGTATTCCATAGGAAGTTCTCTAGTGAATGGTTCTAAGAATCCCATAACGATCATTTCGGTCGCTTGTGATTCTGTTAAGCCACGAGACATCAAATAGAATAATTCATCATCACTAATCTTTGAGACAGTCGCTTCATGTTCAATGGTAGAGGTATTATTCTTACCAATATTTGTTGGGAAGGTATCACTTTTTGATTCGTGGTCTAGAATTAACGTATCACACTCTATTTTTGATTTTGAAAATTGAGCTTTTGGGCCATGGGATACAAAACCTCTATAATTCGCTTCTCCTCCCTTACGAGAGACAGATTTAGAAATAATCGAAGAGGATGTATATGGTGCTAGATGAATCATTTTCGCACCTGTATCTTGGATTTGGTCTTTTCCTGCTACCGCAACCGAAATACATAAGCCTCTTGCATATTCTCCATTTAAAACACAGGCAGGATATTTCATAGATATATGAGAACCAATATTTCCATCAATCCATTCCATAACCCCATTCTTTTCAACCTTCGAACGTTTTGTTGTTAAGTTAAGAATAATCTTTGACCAGTTTTGAACCGTTGAATAACGTGCTTTTCCACCTTCTTCGACAAAGATTTCTACGATTGCAGCGTGTAAAGAATCTTTTGAATAAATTGGTGCTGTACATCCTTCCACATAATGAAGATCTGACCCTTTATCAACGATAATAAGGGTTCTTTCAAATTGGCCCATACTTTCCGAATTAATTCTAAAGTAGGATTGTAAAGGTTTTTCTAAAGTCACTCCAGGAGGTACATAGATAAAACTACCACCAGACCAAACAGCACTATTTAAAGCCGCAAACTTATTATCTGTTGGTGGAACTAATTTTCCAAAATACTTTTTAAATAAATCAGGACAATGTTTTAGTGCAGTATCTGTATCAAGGAATATTACCCCTTTTTCTTGTACTTCATCTAACATATTGTGGTATACAACTTCAGATTCATATTGCGTTGAAACACCTGCTAAAAATTTCTTTTCTGCTTCTGGAATACCTAAACGATCAAAGGTATCTTTAATCGCATCCGGTACTTCATCCCATGATTTACTATCCTTTTTATCACTTGGTTTAATGTAATAGGTATAATCTTTAAAATCGATAAAGGATAAATCTGGTCCCCATTCAGGCATTGGCATCGATTCAAAAATATGAAAAGCTTTCACTCTGAATTCTGTCATCCATTCTGGTTCTTCTTTAATACGTGATATTTCACGTACTATTTCTTCGGTTAACCCTTTTCCAGTATTGTAGACAGAGATATCTTCATCATGAAATCCATATTGGTATTCATCTTGTGAAGTTATAACATCTTTTTCTTCTTTACTCATTCGAAGGCTCGCTTTCTAATATGGATTGGATTGCTTTCCAACCTATGGTTGCGCACTTAATACGATTTGCTTGTTTATAAACATTCTTCATCGCAACTGCTTCCTGCAACATCTCTTCATCATATTCTTTTCCATCAATCATCTTAAAATATTCATCAATGATTGTTTTGGCTTCTTCTTTTGTTTTTCCAATTAATAAATCGGTCATCATACTTGTACTAGCCGTACTAATTGTACATGCAACACCATCAAAACGAATATCTTCAATCACATCTTGGTTCATCTTTGCTTGTACAGTAATATCATCAATACAGCTTTCACTTGCCATATGATGACTTAAATACTCATTTCCTTCTACTAAAGAATGATGATGTGGATATTTATAATGATCCATAATAAGTTCACGAAGAATATCAGGATCCGATAATAAATCACGGTTACTCATAACTCCTCCTCTTAAAAGAAAATACCAATCGCACTTTCTAAGTTAATTTCTTTTACGGTTTCTACAAATCGATCCACTTCTTCTTTCGTGTTATAAAAATATAAAGAAGCACGAATGGTTGAATCGGTTTGAATAATCTCATGTAATATTTTGGCACAGTGGTTTCCACTTCTTACCGCAATATTTTTATTTGCGAGATAGCCTGCCGCATCTTGTGCAAATACATCTTTTACATTAAATGTGATAGGACCTGTAGGATTATCTTCGTTATAGAGAATAATCGAATCAATCTCTTTCATCTTATCTTTAAAATACTTACGTAATCCGATTTCATATTGATGAATGGAATCCATTCCTAGGTCCATCAAATAATTAAGTGTAGCACCAAATCCAATAACCCCTTCAATATTAGGAGTTCCTGCTTCAAAGCGTTCTGGACCTTCTTTAAGAAGCATGGTTCCATCAGAATGGAATCTTGCATTCATACCTCCACCAAGTAATTGTGGTTCCATAGAAGCCATATATTCACGCTTACCATAGATAATTCCTACACCACCTGGTCCACACATCTTATGTGCAGAGAAGGTTAAAAAATCAACATCTAAGTCTTTTACATCGGTTGGACTATGAGGAACACTTTGTGCACCATCCACAATAACGATCACACCATTTTCATGGGCAATCTTTGTGATTTCCTTAATAGGTTGTTCAGAACCTAAAACATTAGATACAGAAGCTAAACTTACTACTTTCACTTCTTTACGCATCATCTTTTTAAATTCATCAAGTAGAATTCTACCTTGCTTATCAACTGGAATATACTCTACAACAATTCCCAATTCTTTATCTAAACGATACCAAGGAAGTAGATTACTCGCATGTTCTACTTGAGAAGTTAAGATAACATCTCCCTTTTTTAAATGTGATTTTGCTAAACCATAAACAATTTGATTTAATGAAGCTGTATCGTTATGTGTAAAAGCAATTTCATTTTCTTCTGCATGAATAAATTTCGCAGTAAGTTTTCTTGTTTCATCATATAAGTAATCTGCATGAAGAGACAATTCATAATCACCACGATGTACATTCGCAGTTCCAGAAGTATAAAAGTCATTCACCGCATCAATCATAACTTGAGGCTTAAAGGTTGTTGCCCCATTATCAAAATAGATTAAATTCGGATGACTTTTAAACATTGGAAAATCATTACGTATCTTATTTACATCGAACATAATTTATTAATCTTCTCCTCAAGTTCTTTCTTTAAAACATTCTTTAATTCTTCATCATGAATTACTTCTGTAACAGGTAATAAATACCCTGTACTAATTAAAGCTGTACATTGTTTAGGTGTTAAACCACGTGATTGAAGATAATATAGTTGGTCTTCATCTACACGACCAACACTTGTTGCGTGAGATGCCTTAACATCATTTTCATCTATTAATAAGACTGGAATAATCTTTGCGTTCATCTCTGGATCAAAACAGAGTGCACGACTTGTTTGGTGGCTTTCTGAACCAATTGCACCATGTTCAATAGCACCAACGGCATTCATATAATAATCTCCACCATCCAAAACAACACTAAAGTTCTTCATTTCTCCAAAGGTATGAGAAGCCTTAGATGTCACATTAATATCATAATGTTTCTTTACCGATGTAAGGGTCGCACTTGATAAAGAAGCTTTTGCGTTTTCTTCCTCTAGATTGATTCTTAAATTACGATCCATTTCATTTTGATTGATTTCACCATACGCAATATTCACAATCGCATTACGTTTAACAGAATGGTTTTCTTCAAATGAAATCTTTGTTTTACATTCATCCCATAGTAGATAAGTTACTTCTGCATCTTCATTCGCAGTTGTGTGTAAAACAATCTTATTTCCATTCTTAATCTTAATGAATACTTCTGCTTTACCATTCGCAATAAAAGAGAGATTCATCTCTTCTTGTGATGTATCAATCTCATATTCACTATATCCATCAGTTAAAGTGATTTCAGTATTGTTTGTAAGGGAAATCATTTCTTTTCCCCTTTTCTCATTTGTTGGCTAACTGCACAAGTGCCTAATGATACAGTAGGTCTTTTCTTTGGTTCTACACTTGCTGGAGTAATATTATAATCACGATATATCCAGTCATATCCCTCCGTATCAATCTTATTCGCTAAACTTGCATCTCCATCTAATACAATCTTTCCATTTACTAAAACATGGGTATATTCAGGACCAATCAGTTCTAAGAATCTTTCATAGTGTGAAACAATCATTAATGCCATATTTGTTTCTTTTTGAAGTGTATTAATTGCATCCGCAACAATCTTAATCGCATCGACATCTAATCCAGAGTCAATTTCATCTAACATAGAAATCGAAGGTTTTAACATCATCATCTGAACAATTTCATTTCTCTTCTTCTCTCCACCAGAGAAACCTTCATTTAAGAAACGATGTGCAAGATCTTCTTTCATTTGAAGAGCTTGGATTGTTTTCTCCATTTCTTTAATAAATGTGAATAAAGAAACTGGAGATTCTCTACGTGCATTCATAGCAGCACGTAAAAAGTCACTATTTGTAACACCAGAAATCTCTTGTGGATATTGCATTCCTAAAAAGATTCCAGCACGACTTCTTTCATCCACCGACATTTCTAGAACATTTTGACCATCTAAGGTAATGGTCCCATCTGTAACAGTATATCTAGGATGACCCATAATCGCCGCTAGTAGTGTTGATTTTCCATTTCCATTTGGGCCCATTAAGGCATGGGTTTCTCCCTCATGAATGGTTAAATCCACCCCTTTTAATATTTCTTTTCCTTCTACGGAAACATGTAAGTTATTTATCACTAATTCTTTCATCGTTAGTTCTTACCTTTCAATGACTTATTATAGCATAGAACCCCATAAAATGGCTTATCTGAAGATTATCTGAATCTTTTAAAAGTAGAGTATTTAAAATTGCAAATAAATGTAACGTAGCATATAATAGAAAAGCGTTTTTTAAGGAGGCAATATGGGCAATTTTATAAAGAAAAACTGGTTTCTTTGCCTACTTGTATTAGCTCTATGTGGAATTAGTATCTTCTATATTGTTGATACAAATAAGGGAAAACTAAAAGGAAAATCAGTAAATGGTGAAGATGTAGTTTATTCCATCAATGGAAAAGATATTACAACTTCAGAATTCTATAACCAATTATTTAAAGATGGTGGAATTGGAGCAGCCAGTGAATTATTCCGCCAAGCAGTAGCAGAACAAGGTGTTGAAACAACAGAAGAGATTGAAGCATTCGCAAAAGAACAAGCAGATGCTATCCGTCAAACTTATATAACA
>CADBUH010000118.1 GCA_902797775.1 uncultured Erysipelotrichaceae bacterium
GTTGCTTTTTGGATATGATCTTTTAACCAAGGTTTGATTTCATTATTCATATAGTTTTCAAACTCTTTGGTTGTTCCTTTAGAGTTAATTACTTCCATTGTTTTATCTGGGTAATCTGTAAAGATACCATCTACATCTGCATCAATACATGCGAGAACATGTTCTGGAAGATGAACACCCCATACATTAATTTCTAATTTATCTTTTTTAGCTGCACGTATTTCTTTTTCATATTGAATATTATATAGGGCAGGGTGTAATGCATTTACACCATGTTTCTTTGCGTAATCAGCCATACCAATAGGACTATCCATATAAAGGAAAGCTGTTTTAATCTTTTTATTTAGTTTTCGAACTTGAATAATACTATAGTGGTTAAAGGATGAAATAATCACACGTTGTTCCATTTTTTCTTTACGTATGAGATCAACAATCTTTTTTTCAATTCCTTCATAGAAGAAAATATTGGTTTTTAATTCAATATTTAATAATAAATCGGTTGGTTTAATTAGATCGATCACTTCTTGGAGTGTAGGAATTGGTTCAAATCCTAAGAAAGGATTCTTTTGATTAAAATTAAATTGTCTTAGTTCTTCTAAAGTGTAATCTTTAATATAGCCTTTTCCATTACTTGTGCGATCAATGGTTTCATCATGACAAACAACCATCTCACCATCTTTCGTGAGATGAACATCTAACTCAATACCATCACTTTGCATTTTAATGGCTTCTTTAAAAGCGAGAAGTGTATTTTCAGGATAAACTCCACTCGCTCCACGATGTGCCCATACTTTTGGTTTCATATTGTACTTCCTTCTTTACTACATAATAATCTAAATATTGTGACTTGATAATATTGTAACCCTTTTTTGATAAGTAAAGATATAATAATAGTAAGGAGATAGAATCTTATGTTTAAAAAATTTAATTCTTTAGAAAAGGCATGGATTTTTTATGATATTGGAAATTCAGCATTTACGATGATGGTTTCCACTTTAATTCCAATCCTCTTCTATGCCTTATCTAATACTGGTGGGTTGAATGAAACACAGTATTTAGCGAACTGGAGTTATGCGGCAAGTGTCGCAACAATCATTGTCGCAGTTCTTGGACCAGTACTTGGAACCATCTCAGATAATAAAGGGTTTAAGAAACCAATGTTTATGACAGTACTATGCATTGGTGTAGTAGGTTGTATTTCAATGGGTCTTATTCCTAACTGGTTTGCATACTTAGTAATATTCGTTATTACAAAAGTTTGTTATCAAGCATCATTAGTTTTCTATGATTCGATGTTAACGGATGTTACAACGGAAGATCGAATGGACCTCGTTTCTTCACAAGGATATGCGTGGGGATATATTGGTAGTTGTATTCCATTTATCATTGCGTTACTTTGCTATGTTGCAGGAGACATGCTACATATCATTCCAAGTAGACTTGGATTTGCGTTAGGTTTCTTAGTTACAGGTGTTTGGTGGTTCTTGGTTTCTGTACCACTTATTAAACAATATAAACAAAAGTATTATGTTGAATCAGGCGAAGAAAAGATTCTCAGTAGTTTTAAACGTTTAGGACATACCTTAACACATATTTATCGTAATGAGAAAAAGATATTCTATTTCTTACTTGCATTCTTCTTCTATATTGATGGTGTATATACAATCATTACGGAAGCAGTTGCGATTGGTACTGCTTTAGGATTAGATCAAATTGGATTACTCGTTGTGTTATTACTAACACAAGTTGTAGCGTTTGTATTTGCGACAATCTTTGGTAAGTTAAGTCAAAAGTATGAATCCATTAAATTAATATATGTTTGTATCTTTGGATATTTCTGTGTTGCGATTTATGCGTTATTCATGAAATCTCTATGGCAGTTTGGCGTTATGGCATTTATCGTTGGTATGTTCCAAGGTGCTATTCAAGCATTGAGTAGATCGTATTATGCACAAATTATTCCAAAGGATAATTCTGGAGAATACTTTGGTTTATATGATATCTGTGGTAAGGGAGCAGATTTCATGGGTACGATGTTAATTGCGATTACAGTTACAGCTACAAACAGTGTTAATATCGCAGTTGGAACATTAGGAATCTTATTCGTGATTGGATTCTTCATTTTAAGAAAAGCAGATTCTATTAAAGAAAATCATTAAGTGTAAAAAATTATTCTATAGAGAAAAGAGGCTGTCCAAAAACCTAAGTAATTAGGTTCGAGGATATCCTCTTTTAATTTAGATAAAGAAAAAGGCCAAGGGAATCCAAC
>CADBUH010000119.1 GCA_902797775.1 uncultured Erysipelotrichaceae bacterium
GATGAAGCAGTAAATGGTAAACCACTTGTATTACATGGTGGTAGTGGTATTCCATTCGAACAAGTTCATAAAGCAATCACATTAGGCGTTTCCAAAGTAAACGTTAATACAGAACTACAATTAGTATTTGCGAAAGCAACACGTGAATATATTGAAGAAGGTAAAGATAAAGAAGGTAAAGGATATGATCCTCGTAAACTTCTAAAACCTGGATGTGACGCTATCGTTAATCAAGTTGTTGAAATGTGTAAAGCATTCGGTTCTGCTGATCAAGCATAAGTCGAACACAAAAACCTAGTTTTCTAAAAACTAGGTTTTTTTATAGTATACTTATAAAGGAATTATGATAAAAGCGGTTTTATTTGATATGGATGGTATCCTTTTTGATAGTGAACAGTTTTACTATGAAGGTAACTTAAAAACATTAAGAGAGTTAGGCTATCAAGGAGAAGGAAAAGAACTCTTACGAGGTGTAGGTTGTACCTTAGATAAGATCTTTGAACTTTATTATGAACTTTTAGATTATAAAGTACCTATTGAAACCATTCGTCAAACAAACGATGCTTATTATGAAAAGAATCCAATTAACTATAAAGAATTAATGTTTGATGGGGTTGAAGAAGTCTTAAAGAAGTTAAAAGAAAAGAAGATTCTCGTGGCGTGTTGTTCATCATCTCCCTATACACAAATTCTAGATGGTTTAAAACACATGGGAATTGAATCTTATTTCGATTATATTGAATCTGCAGAAAAGGTGAAACATCCAAAACCTGCACCTGAGATTTATTTAGATGCGATACATCATCTTCAAGTAAAACCAGAAGAATGTGTGGTTTATGAAGATAGTGATTATGGAATTATGGCAGGGAAAAAGGCAGGAGCGAAAGTGCTTGCACGAGAAGATAAACGGTTTGGACAATCCCAAAAAGAGGCAGATGTGATTGTGAAAGATGTCTATGAACTCTATGATTGGATAGAAAGGAATATGGAATATGCAGGAAGTAATTAAAATTGAAGGTGGAAAAAAACTAAAAGGTGAAGTTAAGATCTCTGGTTCTAAAAATGCGACCGTAGCGTTAATTCCTGCAGCCGTATTAGCGAATGGACCTGTCTATATTAGTGGGGTTCCAGAAATCGCAGATGTGACATCTTTAGCTGAAATCTTACGTATATTAAATGTGGATGTGACAGAAAAAGAAGATATGTTGATTGTGGATCCTACCAATATGAAGAATATTGATTTGGATCAAGATGTCGTAACACGTTTAAGAGCTTCCTATTACTTTATGGGCGCTTTATTAGGGAAGTATGGATATGTGCGCATTAAGATGCCTGGAGGATGTTATTTAGGACCTAGACCAATTGATTTACATATCAAAGGATTTGAGGCATTAGGTGCGAAAGTAGAGTATGATCGAGGATGTTATACGATTCAAGCAAGTCACTTAAAAGGAAATAAAATCTTCTTAGATATTTCTTCGGTTGGAGCAACCATCAACATCATGATGGCAGCTGTCTACGCAGAAGGTAAAACAACCATTGAAAATGCCGCAAAGGAACCTGAAATTATTGATGTCGCAACCTTATTAAACAATATGGGTGCGAATGTAAAGGGAGCAGGTACGAATGTCATTACGATTGAAGGTGTTTCTACCTTACATGGATGTGCGCATGAAATCATTCCAGATCGTATTGAAGCAGGTACCTTCCTCATCATGGCTGCAGCTTGTGCAGAAGAGATGAAAATTAATAATGTCATTCCAAAACATATTGAAGCCCTCACAAGTAAACTTCAAGAGATGGGAGTAAAACTTGAAATAGGGGTTGATTCGATAACCGTTTATGAATCCGATGAGATTCATGGTGTGGATGTGACTACGAAACCATACCCTGGTTTCGCTACGGACCTCCAACAACCACTTACCGCTCTTATGACACGGGCAACAGGAGAAAGTCATGTGGTAGATACCATCTATAGTGAACGGTTTAAAAACTGCCAAGAATTACAACGTATGGGAGCGAAGATTGAAATTGGACAAGGCTCTTGTACCATTGATGGTCCAACTCAACTTTATGGAGATAAAGTCGTCGCTACGGATTTAAGGTGTGGCGCATGTCTAGTGATTGCGGGTCTTATGGCAGAAGGGATTACGGAGATTCGTGATGTGCACCATATTGATCGCGGATATGATGATATTGATGGTAAATTAAAGCGTTTAGGGGCACGTATTTATCGCGAAATGATTGATTAAAACGC
>CADBUH010000120.1 GCA_902797775.1 uncultured Erysipelotrichaceae bacterium
TTACACTAATTCAATGAATGCCATTGGTGCACCATCGCCACGACGTGTACCAGTTTTCACAACTCTAGTATATCCACCATTACGATCTTTATACTTAGGTGCTACTTCATCAAATAGTTTTTGTAGTACAGTTTGTTGTGTTTCTTTATCAGCTACAACATTACGTACATAAGCAGCTGCTCTTCTACGTGCTGCAAGATCACCCTTCTTACCTAATGTGATGAGTTCATCTACTACAGAACGCATATCTTTTGCCTTAGCTTCTGTTGTTTCTACACGACCGTGTAAGATTACAGAAGTAGCTAAGTTTCTTAACATTGCTTTACGATGATCAGCTGTTCTACCAAATCTACGATTCCACATTTTGACTTCCTCCTTTACTCAAAGGACTTAAAGCCAAGATTGAGTTCCATTAGCTTGTCCTTAACCTCTTTTAATGATTTCTTACCGAGGTTACGGACTCTCATCATCTCATCCTCGGTCTTTTGGGTTAACTCATCAACCGTTTGAATACCTGCTCTCTTTAAGCAGTTATAAGAACGTACAGATAAGTCTAGATCTTCAATCATCATTTGTTGTGATTTACTTGGAGCTTCTGTACTACTTTCCTTAAGAATGTTTTCCAAACTTAGGATTTCATCACTTAGTCCAGCAATAATATCTAAATGATCAATTAAGATTTTCGCACCCATTGATAAAGCTTTTTGTGGATTAATGGAACCATCTGTCCATACTTCCATTGTTAAGCTATCATAGTTTGTATCTTGACCAACACGCGTTGGATCAACACTATAAGACACTTTTTGAATTGGTGTATAAATTGAATCCGTAAATACGGTACCAATTCCTTGTGAACTACCTTGGTTAAGAAGTTTGTTCATATCACTACCAACATAACCTCTACCATTCTTTGCCTTAAGTTCCATCTCAAGAGTTGCACCCTTTTCAAGATGAGCAATTTCTAAGTCTTTATTTAACACATTCACTTGTGCTGGACATAGAATATCACCTGCAGTTACAACGCCTGGACCTTTCGCAGAAATTTGTAATGTATATACTTCATCATCATCAATTGTCATAACAAGTTGTTTTAATTGAAGTATAATCATCGATACATCTTCACGAACACCTGGAATAGTTGTGAATTCATGATATACGCCATCTACTTTAATAGAGAATACAGCGGCACCTGGTAAGGAAGATAAGAGAACTCTTCTTAATGCATTTCCTACTGTTGTTCCAAATCCTTTTTCAAGTGGAGAAAGAACAAACTTACCATAGTTATCAGATTCAACATATTCTTTTACTTCAAAATCGGCGCGTTCAAATTTTTGCATGCATTTTCCTCCTTATATAAATTAACCACGTGGTCTCTTAGGTGGACGACAACCATTATGAGGAATTGGTGTTACGTCATTAATAGCTGTAATCTCAAGACCTGCAGTTTGTAGAGAACGAACTGCTGCTTCACGTCCAGGACCTGGGCCCTTAACGTTTACTTCTACCGACTTCATTCCTTGTGTTACTGCTGCTTTACCAGCTGCTTCTGCACATAGTTGAGCAACATAAGGTGTTGATTTACGAGAACCTCTATAACCAAGAGCTCCTGCAGAACTCCAAGCAATTACATTTCCCGCTTCATCAGCAATCGTTACGATTGTATTGTTGAATGTGGAATGGATGTGTGCCACACCCTTGGCCACATTACGTTTGATTTTCTTTTTACGGACGGATTTTCCGGCCGATTTCTTAGCACCTGCCATTTTTCATTTCCTCCCGTTATTACTTCTTCTTATTCGCAACTGTACGACGTGGTCCTTTACGTGTACGTGCGTTAGTGCGTGTGCGTTGACCATTAACTGGTAATCCACGTCTATGACGCATACCTCTATAACAGCCAATTTCCATTAAACGCTTTACATTTAAAGCGCGTTCACGACGAAGATCACCTTCCGTCTTAATTGTATCTACATATTGACGGATAGCGTTTTCTTGTTCGTCTGTAAGATCTTTTGTACGAATGTTTTCATCGATACCACATTCTGTAAGAATCTTCTTAGCAGTACTTGGTCCGATTCCGTAAATATAGGTTAGGGATACTACTACGCGTTTATTCGCAGGAATATCCACCCCAGCAATACGTGCCATATGTGTCTCTCTCCTTTTTCTTAACCTTGTCTTTGTTTGTGTTTTGGATTTTCACAGATAACCATAACGACGCCTCTGCGTTTAATAATCCTACATTTGTCACAAATTGGTTTTACGCTTGGTCTAACTTTCATGTTTCATTCCTCCTAGCATAGTCCCACTCGACTTACTTATGCCGATAGGTAATACGCCCACGTGTTAAATCATAAGGTGAAATTTCGACAGTGACCCGATCGCCTGGTAAAATGCGTATGTAATTCATCCGGATTTTACCAGCAACGTGAGCACGAATCTCCATCCCATTTTGAAGTTTCACCTTGAAATTAGCATTAGGTAGTGTTTCTTCAACAATTCCATCCATTTCAATGACGTCTTGTTTTCCCATTTAATCTCTCTTTCTGGTTCAAGTGGCCACCTAGTGCGAGATTCTCTCTCGCACTAGCCTTAGCCATTTTACGCAACCTTTCCTAAAGCCTCTTTCACAAGTGCGAAGACTTCACTTTGCGTCTTAGACGCATCAATGTGATGTACTAACCCTTGTGTTTCATAGAACTCAATTACAGGTTTTGTACTCTTCTCATATTCTGCCATACGAACTTGAAGTTGTTCGAGTGTATCATCTTTTCTTTGAATGATTTCACTTCCACATTCATCACAAGTTCCTTCCACTTTAGGTGGATGACTTTGCATATGATAGATAGCTCCACACTTTGGACAGATTCTTCTGCCCGTAATTCTTTGTTCCAAGGCTTCAATACCGACTTCAAGCGCAACCACTGCTTGAATAGGCTTGTTAATGCGATCTGCAATCTTGGCAAATTCTTCCGCTTGTACTAATGTACGTGGGAAACCATCTAATAGATAACCTTTCTCACAATCGCTTTCTTGGAGTCTTTTCTCAACCATTGCATTAATGAGTTCATCTGGTACAAGCTTTCCAGCTTCCATATAAGCTTTCGCTTCTAATCCAAGTTCTGTCTCATTACGCACGTTTTCTCTCAACATATCTCCAGTAGAGATATGAGGAATGTCATACTCCGCAATAATTCTTTCAGACATTGTTCCTTTTCCTGCACCTGCAGGGCCCATAATCAGAATATTCATAGTTCTTCCTCCCTGATTATTATAGGAATCCATGGTATTGCTTTTGTGTGAGTTGTCCTTTCAACTGTGATACAGTCTCCATCGCAACACCAACCACAATGATAATACCTGTTCCTCCAATGGATACTGAATTTGGTAATGAAGTAA
>CADBUH010000121.1 GCA_902797775.1 uncultured Erysipelotrichaceae bacterium
AGGTAATCAATGAGTAAATTAGCAGTTGTTTATTGGTCTGGAACTGGAAATACAGAACAGATGGCGAATGCAGTGGCAGATGCTGCAAAAGCAAAAGGTATGGAAGTAGATTTATTAGGACCAAATGATTTTGATTCTAGTAAAGTCGATGCGTATGATGCAATTGTATTTGGTTGTCCTGCAATGGGTGCAGAAGTATTAGAAGAAAGTGAATTCGAACCTATGTTTGCGAGTGTAGAAGGATCTCTAAGTGGTAAGAAAGTTGGCTTATTTGGTTCCTATGGTTGGGGTGATGGCCAATGGATGAGAGATTGGGAAGATCGTGTACGCGCAAGTGGTGCAGAACTTGTACAAGATGGTGTTATGGCAAATAATGCACCAGATGATGCTGCATTAGCACAATGTGCTGCTCTAGTAGATGCTTTAGGATAGTATTCTTAGAAAACTGATAAAAAATTATTAGCGTGTTATAAAATTTATTAACTGTAACCGGTTATATTTAGGATTGACACGCTTTTTTCTTTTCGTTATACTGTGCTTAGGTGAAAATAAATTATTATCGTGATAATAAATTATTCTCAAAAGGAGCCATAATGAATAAAATAATAAAAGAATACATCTCTTTAGTAGATTTTTTCTCAAATATCGTTGGGAATAATACGGAGATTGCGTTGCATGATGTAACGGATGCAGAGCATTCTTTAGTTGCGATTTCAAATGGGCATATTAGTGGTAGAGAAGTAGGAGCGCCTTTAAATGGGGCAGCCCTTTTGTATATCAAAAATAGAGTCTATGAAACGCACGATCAATTAATTGATTATCGTGGAGAAACAAAAGATCATCGTCCATTAACCTGTTATACAAAGTTTATTAAGGATGATGGAGAACTTGTGGGAATGTTATGTGTGAATATCGATCGAGGTGCAGAAAAAGAAGCGATTGAACACTTAATGAAAGTCTTCAATATTAAGACGGATGAAAATGAACCTGTTGAACAAGCAGATAATGGAAACTTTAAAGAACGATTCAGTGGAAACTATAAAGAAACAATCCAAGAATTATTTGAAAAAGTGATACGTCATTATGATGCACCAGTAACGCGTTTAACACCAAGTGAGAAAGAAGAAATTATAGAAGTATTAAATGATAATGGAGCGTTCCTCTTTAAAGGAGGAGTAGCGGTTGTGGCAGAACTATTATCGATATCAGAAGCATCTGTATATCGTTATCTACAAAAAGCTAATGGGAAAGGGGAAAAATGATGGATCGTATTGAAGAAAAGATTTTAAAGATTATTGATGAAAAAAGAGACAAGATCATTGAAAATGGTCGTCAAATTTGGCATCGTGCTGAACTAGGATATAAAGAATTCCATACTGCAGAATTATTTGCGCAGGAAATGGAAGGAAATGCAGAGACAATTGAGAACCTCGCAATTACAGGGGTGAAGAGTTATTTAAAACCAAAGAGAGATGGCGAAATCAATCTTTGTTTAATGGGAGAACTTGATGCCTTACCTATGGGGAGTCATCGTGATGCGAATCCAGAAACAGGAGCTTCCCATTGTTGTGGACATAATGCACAGATTGCGGGTGTCATTGGTGCGAAGTATGCATTAGAAGATGAAGAAGTAAAAGAAGCACTTGGTGGAAATGTAGTGTTCTTTGCAGTACCTGCAGAAGAGTTTGTGGAAATAGAGTTTAAACAAAAACTTATGGATGAAGGAAAGATTAAATATGGTGGAGGAAAGTGTGAACTCATCCGTATTGGAGCACTTGATGATATTGATTTAACAGTAGGACACCATATTGATCCAGAAAGTGATGCGCATATTAATAATGCGGTATCCAATGGGTTCGTAAATAAGACCGTTAAATTCATAGGAAAGGCAAGTCATGCAGCAGGATCTCCGGATAAAGGAGTTGACGCTTTAGCGGCGATGGGTGTAGCAGTTGATGCGTTAAATGCACAAAGAGAAACATTCCGTGATCAAGATGCGGTTAGAGTGCACGGGTTTGTATCACGTGGTGGTGAAGCGATGAATGTTATCGCGGATACAGTCACAATGGAATATTCGGTACGTGCGAATAACATTCCTGCATTCTTAAACGCAAGTGAAAAGTTTGATCGTGCTATGCGTGCAGGGGCAATTGCTTTAGGTGCTGGTGTTGAAATTAATACCTTCCCAGGTTATATGCCAACCCAACCAATTGAACATCCAGAGGTCATGATTGAAGCGATGAAGGATGTACTAGGAACGTATGATTATAAGAATGTAGACTTTAGTCCATTCTCTGAACCAACAACGGGTTCTACAGATATGGGAGATTTATCTTGTGTTATGCCTGTATTCCAATTTAGAACTGGTGGATATAAAGGGGAACTCCATAATATCAGTATGGATCCTGTAGATGAAGAACTTGCTTATGTAGTAACAGCGAAGATCTTTGCGTTAATGGCTTATAAATTATTAAAAAATAATGCAGAAGAAGCAAAGAAAACATTAAGTGAATATAAACCGTTATTTAAGAATAAAGAAGAATATTGTGAATTAATGGATTCATTAAGTAAGAAAGAAGTTATTGAGACAAACTTTATTGAACCATTAAAATAATTCAATTTAGGAAAGGATAGAGGAAAGGAGGAGTGTAAAAGGGG
>CADBUH010000122.1 GCA_902797775.1 uncultured Erysipelotrichaceae bacterium
ACTTCATTGGAATGAATATCGGATTTTTCAAATCCATAATATCCACAAGCTTCTGCTTCACTACCAGGAGCGACATCAACTTCTGCTTTAAAGGTTTCTGTTTCACTTACCACTTCACCTTTCACTTCACCATTTTGACGAATTCTTACTTTATAGCGCATTGGTCCATAAATCCAACTTTCATCAAAGAGACGTTTACCATATGCACTAACGATTACTTGATCACCATTATACAAACTGATATCCATTGTATCTTCCGCAACCGTTAATTTAGATGCGTCAGGATATGGCGCAAAGGTTACATTTAATTGATCATCAATGGTAAAGGAAGATAAGTCTTCTACTTTTGTTGCCTCTAGACTCACAAGATTTGCACGATCACTCTTAATCATACCAGTCGTAATTAAGGCAGGATCCATACCTTCTAATGGATATGCATATGGGAAGGTACCTAAGATATGAGTGATATCGGAAATACCTTCTGGTCGACTAATTCCTGCAGGATGTAAATCATCATTGAGTACAGATAAGATCTCATTTGAGATTCTACCTTGAATATTCAAATTCAATTTATAGTCATTGAAGTAGGTATCCATATCACGGATTCCTTTTTCATATCCAACCCATACAGCAGTTGTATATTGACCAGTTTCGGAAACCATCCATACTTCTTTTGAAGCACCTTGTGGAATGTTGTATTCTAGACCTTCGGTTCCCCAGTCGGTTGTACCAGTTTTCGCATAGACTGGATAATCACGTTGTAAGAGTTGGGAATAGGTATATTGTGGAACTAAGTTATACATCAAGCTCGCAGCTAAATAAGCAGCTTGTTCAGATAAGACTTGGACTGGTTCATAGGTAGGTGTAATTGGTTCCTTTGTGCCATTCTTAAAGACAATTCTTGAGATGGTATGAGGTTCAATATACTTACCACCATTCATAAGAACGGCATGTGCTGCCATTAACTCTTGTGCAGTACATGTAAAGTTAGAACCACCAATCGCAAAACCAATATCGAAATTATCTTCGGTTACTTGAGAGAAACCTAAAGACTTAATATAATCTACGACAGTTTGCCAACCAGCTGTATTGATGACATCTTGTAAGGCTT
Organism: uncultured Erysipelotrichaceae bacterium; assembly: GCA_902797775.1. GTDB lineage: Bacteria > Bacillota_I > Bacilli_A > Erysipelotrichales > Erysipelotrichaceae > Bulleidia. Next base: position 1,112 of record CADBUH010000122.1, read on the forward strand.
GAATCGCTGGTGTATTTAATGACCAAGTGACCGCATATTGTAGTGGCATTTGTCCACCATAGCGTTCATTTGCGTTCTTAATGACGATATCCGTTCCTTGATACATAATCGGTTTATCAGTAACCACATGGCTTGTAGACCAACCTAAGTATTCAAAAGCTAATGCATAGTCAATGATTGGTTTAATCGAAGAGCCTGGTTGTTTATATTGTTGGGTTGCGTGGTTCAATAACATCGATCCACCACGACCATAGTTTCTACCACCACCAATCGCAACGACTTCACCAGTTTGGTTATTCTCTGAAATCATCGCAATTTCAATTAAATCATCTGGGAATTCAATACTTTCTACTTCATCCGATTGAATCGCATCCATCATTGCTTGTGCATCTGGATCCATATAGGTATAGATTTCCATCGCTACGGATAAAGGATCTAAACCGGTTAATCTTTCTGCTTCTGAAATAACTGTATCAATATACGATTGGTTCGCATATTTATTACCACCTTTACCAGAAGAAGAACGACTATTTGGATCAATTAAAGTATCTTCAACACGAATATTACGAGCAAGATTATATTCTTTTCGTTCAATATACCCATGTCTTAATAACATATCCAATACGGTATTTCTTCTTTGCGTCGCTAAATCTAAGAAGTTATGAGGATCATAGTAATAAGGGGAGTTAATAACCCCAGCTAACATCGCACTTTCCGCAAGGTTTAACTCTCCTGCAGGTTTTCCATAATAATATTGCGCTGCCTTTTCAACACCACGAATATTTCCAACACCACCAAAGTTCATCTTGTTTAAATAGAGTTCAAAGATGGCTTTCTTATTGGATTTACTTTCAAGTTCTCTTGCTAAAGCAATCTGTTGGATTTTATATTCAAGGTCTTTATTACGTGTTACACCTGTTTCATCATTTTGGTAGTATGTTAGTTTTACTAACTGCATCGTAAAGGTAGAACCACCTTGACGAGAAGGATTTCTCGTTAATACATTCTTAACATTTACGAGTGCTGATTTCGCAAAACGAGGTAAATCAAACCCATCATGTAAATAGAAACGAGAGTCTTCAACAGCTAAGAAAGAATCTATTAAAGCTTCTGATAATTGATTATATGTTACATTCTCTCTTAATTGGGTTCCTACATCCGCAATTAAGTCACCATTCTTATCATAGATATTACTTGATTCTGGAGAGAAGAAATCATCTACGTATAAATCAGGTTTATCTCTTAGATAACCAAATAAC
>CADBUH010000123.1 GCA_902797775.1 uncultured Erysipelotrichaceae bacterium
CTACTCATTACGAATGAGTTGCTCTACCAGCTGAGCTAAGTCGGCATTGCTTTGTTATTATACCCTTATAAATGCTCTATGTATAGTATTTATGCATATATTTGAAGGGTTTATAGTTTATATTATAGTGAAAAAATAAAACGAAAATGGAAACGAAAAATACAAAAAACACACCTAAGTGTCCTACTTTTATTAATTTTTTTCACTCTATAGATTATGTAATAGAAGAAGAATAAAAATATATTAGAAAGATTTATCGTGTAGCATGAGTACATAAATTTAATTTGAACCAATTTGTGTACTTTTTGTTTTGGTTGGAGTAAAATAAAAATAGAGGTTATTTCATTGGACGGATCATTGCGAAAGATAAAAGGGGATTATTTTTTCATAACCATCTATAATCTAATAAAAATATTTTTTCTTTTCATTCGATTTGTTTAATGAGAAACCAAACATAATAAGCTGATAAAGGGAGGAAATATGAAGAAATTAGTATCAAGTTTATTGAGTTTATTGTTGACGGCTTCTTTAGTTGCGTGTGGAGGCGGTAATACAGCTTCGAACACACCTGCTTCAGAACCAGCAACAAACAACACTCCTACAGAGGAGAAGAAAGAGGAAGCTGCTCCTGCAGTAGACGCAAACGCTTCAGAAGTACAAAAGATTATTGCGGAAGCACAAACGATGTCCCTCGAAGAACTCGCTAAGAAAGCCATTGAAGAATCCAATGGAAAAACATTCTATGGTGTAGGTAACTCGAGCCGTGGTAAGTCTGCATTGCCATTATTCATTGAATACTTACAAACAATTGATCCATCCTATAATATGGAATTTGAATGGCAACAACCAAAGAATAATAAAATCTTTGATCAGTTGACTGCAGATGGTTTAAAAGATACAGGTACATTTGCGATGACATTGATTCAAGATGGGAATCAAATTGAATCCAAGATGGTACAAACAGGTATCTTAGACACATTCATTCCTAAGGGATGGGCAGAAGCAAATGGTACAACACCAGAAGCTTATGAAGGATATTTACCATTACAAACATTGAATAAAATCTTTGAATACAACTGTGTCAATGAATCTAAGACATATGATAATGTTTGGGATTTCGTCGCAGAAGGTGAACATGGATTATTCATGGATATCGATTCTGAAATCGTTGGTAAGAACTTCTTATATATGCTGACAAAAGATGAATATGCTGCATATGTAAAAGAAGCATTTGAAAAATTACCAGCAGAAGAACAAGCTTACTTCCAACCAACCGTTGACGCTGTTGCGAAAGATGCAGAAGAATTAGGTCTTGGACCAGATGCGAAGTATTCTCTTGCATGGATTAAACTTTGGGTAAATAGCTATAATGCACAAACAGACGATGGACCAATCTGTAATATCTTAGTAGATAAATCTGCAGTAGATCAATTTGGTTTATTGGTATATTCCAAAGTACGTTCGGTTGAAGAATCCGATACCGTATCCGTTAATAACTTAAAAGTTGCGGCATACCAAGATGGTTATGAAGGCTTTGGTGGATATGCATATTGCCATTACTTATTCGTTACAGATAATTCTCCATTACCATGGACTGCATGTGCATTTATCGCTTACATGACAGAAACAGTAGATGGATTCAGTGCTTGGGGTAAAGACATTGGTGGTTATTCCTCTAACCCAGAAGTTGCGAAAGCAACCGAAGAAAAATTCCATCACTCCACAGGTGAATCTTCCAACGTTGCATGTGAAACAACAATGGATAAAGGTTATGACTGGTGGGTAAATGACGGTAAGTTAATCGTTGAAGATCCAAAATATTGTGCAAGTGTTGCCTTTACAGTTGGTTCTTGGATTGAAATGTTAGATAAATACATTCCAGAATAAAAATTAAATTAGAATCATAAAATATGTAGTGCCTCTGTATTCTACAGAGGCACTTTCACAAAAGGGGATTCATTATGTCAAAAACAATGAAAATAAGAATGAATAGTATAAAGACATATCTGAGTAAACCGCAAAATGTCATTTTACTTTTGACTGGTCTTCTTGTGACTTTTACAACGATTGCGCCAATTGTCGCAATTATTCGTGATACGATTACGATTCACCCTGGTACCATTGATCAATATTTATCTGGTCAAGCAAGTGGCTATACCTTAGTAAACTATGTTGACTTATTTACGAGTCGCTTAGCGAAAACCAATTTATGGAAACCACTTTTGAATACAACGATACTTGCGATTGGTGCATGTGTCTTCTCGATTGTGTTTGGTGGTATCTTTGCCTACTTGGTGACAAGAACGAATTTGGCACTAAAAAAGTATTTGAGTGCGATTTTTATCTTTCCATATATCATGCCACAATGGACATTGGCAGTTGTATGGCAAAACCTCTTTAACTCAAATGCGGTAACAGGAACATCCAATGGTTTATTGGCTTCCCTGTTTCACATTAATATGCCTGCATGGTGGTGTGTTGGTTTATTCCCATGTATTATAGTGCTTGGAATGCACTATGCTCCATTTGCGTATATTTTGATTGGTGGCATTTTTAAAAACATGGATGCTAACTTAGAAGAAGCAGCGACAATTCTTGATACACCAAGATGGAAGATCTTTACAAGAGTCACAATACCGATGGTAAAACCAGCGTTATTATCAACGGTATTATTGGTGGCAGGTAGTACCATTGGTTCTTATCCAGTACCACACTATTTAGGACTTACAACATTAGCGACCAAGTATGTATCAATGAATGATAAATATACGGGAGAAGCATCTATCATTGCGATTATTATGATGTTGTTTGGGGTGGCAATTATGTATCTCAACCAAAGATCATTGCACTCTCGTAAGTCCTATACAACGGTTACAGGTAAATCAGGACAAATCACAAAAGTAAATTTAGGAAATGTAGGAAGATATGTGATTGCGGCTGTGTTTGTCGTCATTACATTCTTCACATCTATTTTCCCAATCATCTCATTTGCGTTTGAAACATTCTTACCAAACCCAGGAGATTATTCCTTCTTATATACTGGAAATATTAATAACTTAACTACCAAGTGGTGGATAACATCAGAGAATATTTCGGAAAATGGAATGTATGGACAAATGGGTATCTTATACAATAAGACGATTTGGAATGCATTCAAAGGAACAATCTTAGTGGCGGTGGTATGTTGTTTAACAGCTGGAACGATTGGTACCTTAATTGGATATGCGGTTAGTAAGAATCGTCATGGGAAACTAGCGAGCTATGTAAACTCGATGGCATTCTTACCATACTTGATGCCTTCGGTAGCGGTTGGTGCAGCATACTTTATTCTCTTTTCATCCGGGAAGATTAATTTGTTTAATACGTACTTAGCACTGATTATTGTAGGTACGGTAAAATACATTCCGTTTGCGTCTCGGAGCTCTTTGAACTCGATGTTGCAGTTATCCAATGAAATTGAAGAATCTGCGATAATTCAAGATGTTCCTTGGATCAAACGAATGTTGAAGATTATCATTCCAATTCAGAAATCTTCGATTGTATCAGGATACTTATTACCATTTATGACCTGTTTAAGAGAATTGTCGTTGTTTATGTTGTTGTGTGTACAAGGCTTTATCTTATCCACAACATTAGACTACTTTGATGAAATGGGTTTATATGCATTCTCAAGTGGTATTAACTTAATCTTGATTGTGACAATTTTGGTAAGTAACTTTATCATCAATAAGATTACTGGAGCTAGTTTAGATGAAGGAATAGGGGGATAAGATATGCCTAAGATTACATTAGAACACGTTACAAAACGGTATGATAAATTCTATGCAGTGGATGATTTATCACTGGAAATTGAAGACAATTCATTTGTAACTTTATTAGGACCTTCAGGATGTGGTAAAACTACAACACTTCGCATGATTGCAGGACTTGAAACACCAACCAGTGGCAAGATTACCATTGGAGATCGTGTTGTCTTTGATTCCGAAGAAGGAATTAATATTCCAGCAAACAAACGGAAAGTTGGTTTCTTATTTCAGAACTATGCACTATGGCCTAATATGACGGTGTATGAAAATATATCGTTTGGTTTAACAAATGTAAAAGAAGAATTACCAGTGATATACCATGATGCAAAAGCGGCAGAAAGAATGCTGGTGGCATTAAATAAACCACAAGAAATTGTTAAGACAATTGAAGAATGTGTGGACAAAAAAGGAAAGCTGGATGAGAAGAAAGCACTGATTAAATTAATTGATGCCTATGAAATATCGCAGTATTCCGCAAAGAAATTATTGGGATATAACTTACAGAAAGCTGGCAATCTTGAAGCCGAAGCCAACAAACAAAAAGAACTATTACAAAAAGTAATAGAGGATGCAAAGAAAGATGCACAAAGTAAAAACTACACATTAAACGAAGACTATACATGTAGTAAAGATGGTAATGTTGTAAAGGAAGTACGTAAGCTAACAAAAGAAGAAATTGATTTAGCAGTACGTCGTGTTTCGAGAATCGTAAAGATTGGAATGTTTATGGATCGTTATCCAGCAGAGTTATCTGGTGGTCAACAACAACGTGTCGCAATTGCGCGTACACTTGCGCCAGAACCAACGGTATTATTCATGGACGAACCGCTTTCCAACTTAGATGCGAAATTACGTCTCGAAATGCGTTCTGAATTACAACGGTTACACTTAGAAACAGGTAGTACGTTTGTGTATGTTACACATGATCAAATGGAAGCGATGACGTTAGCGACAAAGATTTGTTTGATTGATAATGGTGTCCTCCAACAATACGATGCACCATTAACGGTTTATTCTAATCCAAACAATTTATTCGTTGCGGACTTCGTTGGAAATCCTTCCATCAACTTTATTGATGCATGTGGAACACAAAATCCAGATGGCTCACTTGCTTTAACAATCTTCGATGATCAAAAAGTAACATTCCATTTCAATGAAGAAACGAAATTAGAAGATTGGTTTACAAAACAAGATCAACTCGAAGCAGAACAGAATCAAGTGATGTTAGAGAAATCCAAACAAAAAGGTTATGTCGAAAAAACAAATAAAGACACAAACTTTAAATACCATGTCGCATTAATTGATGAAAGAGAAGACTTTGGTGATGAAGAAGAATACGGAAGAGATGACTTCGTACTTGGTATTCGTCCAGAAGCAATTGACATCGATGAAGGTGGCGCTTTGGCTGGAGAAATTTATTCTTCCATGCCTACTGGTATGGAAACAACCGTACGTCTCGCATTAAATAATTATTTATTAACAGGTGTTATGTTTGGTGGTTTAACCTATGCATTAGGTGATCGTGTTACCTTTAATCTAAAGGGAGATGATATTGTATTGTTCTCTCGTAAGAATGGTAAGATGATTGGCATTGGATATTTAGAAGTTCATTAAAAAAGAAGAAAAGGGGCTGTCCAAAAACCTAAGTAATTAGGTTCGAGGATATCCTCTTTTAATTTAGATAAAGAAAAAGGCCAAGGGAATCC
>CADBUH010000124.1 GCA_902797775.1 uncultured Erysipelotrichaceae bacterium
AGAAGCGCAAAGACTAGCGCTTATGTAAAGAGCAGCAAGGTACCTTGGGGCACAGGGAATCCAATAAGCTCGGGTAATCTGAACACGATGGTGTTCTTGACCGAGAAGCCCCCACCTCTAAACGTTAGTGTAGGTGGTGGGAGTATGTCACAGTGCCTTAATAAATATATTTATAGGTCATAATGGAGAATAATCCACCTTGTTTAAGAGATTGGTATTGATCTGGATAAACAAAGGAGAAGTTCATCGTAATGATTTGAATCTTAGGTTTAAAGAAAGAGAAGGTATGATAACCAATCCAGAAACTATTATCATAGTATTCGGATATCGCATCTTCTTTTTCTTTTGCGGTATATTGAACTTTAGGTCCCCATATCTGAACGGAAAAATCAACATCTAAATAAGTACTATTTAAATTATAGATACCACTCTTAATATATTTTTCATCAAAATCCTTTACTAACATTGGACCATCGATAAATTCATAGACAGGTTCTTCATTTGTTTCATCACTAATATAAACTGTATCAAAATTATAGTTTCCATAAACTTCCACAAACTTATCCCAACTATCTCCAGGGCGTAAGCCACGAGAAGATTCTAAGGTACTATGCATATAAGCGTGTTGAGAATCAAAATGGAAAGAACGAATAGAAGGTTGTTTACCAGTTTCATAATCTACTAAAAAATAATCTTGTAAAGGTAGATAACCTTCAGGTGCATCTGTTTGATTAATAAATAGAGTTGATGTATTCCAAGTCCACGCAATTAAAAGCGCAATAACGATAGCGAGGATTTGGAAAAATAGTTTTGGGAATCTTTTCTTTTCTGTAGTCATACTTCTATTATATAAAAAATAGAACTCTTGTGAGTTCTATTTTGTAGGTTCTGGAGTTGTGACAGGATTTAAACTCGTTGTGATACGAATTGCAGGAGAAGATATGTTTAGGGTAATCTTCTTAGATTTCGCATCTTCTGCTTGCACTTCTTTTCTCGCGGAGAGTTCTTCATCCTTTACGGTTTCTTGTTGCATTGCATCATATTTACGGATGATATCAATTTCAATGTTTTCAATATCCGCATCAACGAGTTCTGGAGCAATCGCTAATTGAACTCTAGAATCAGAACGGATTGGTTGATCTAAATTCTGTAAGTCAGGATTTACAAGATCTGAATGATCAACACTGACAACTGGTCCATCTAAATAGATATAACCAATGAGTGCTTGTCCATAACGAGAACCATAGCCACTGGACCATCCTTCGTTATAACCTCCACCAAAGCCACCTTCTTTGACATAGATATTTCCTTCACCATCTACTTCTGTAACATAGACAACGTGTCCATACCATACACCAATGGAGTTAGCTCTAGGTTCCGATCCAACTGCGAATCCAGAAGCAGCAGCATCACTATACCAATAAGAGGCACTATGCCAAGCAGGTAATGCAATCCCAGTTGCTTCATAGACTAACTGCCACGCAGACCATGTACAGTTTGACCATCCACCATAATATGGGTTATAAGCTTCTTCAGCCTTTACTGGTTTTGTAAAGGTGAATAGAAGGAATAAACTCATCGTAAATGCAACTAATTTTTTTAACATCTTATTTTGCATACCACAATATTATCTACCAATATGTGAAAGATGACAAGTTTTTAGCGTAAACTATGTGAAGTGTTTCACAAGTTATTTGAAACAAAAGTGGAAAAATGCTACATAAAAAGGTAAAATGTTAAGACAAGGGGGTTTTTTGATGAGCAATCGTTTGCCAGAAAAACTGACAGCACTTAGAAAACATTTTTCCTATTCTCTTGCGGATGTAGCTGAAAAGGTACAAGTACCTGTTCAAGAATATATGAATTGGGAAAATGGAAATAAGATTTGTCATATAGAACAGTTACAAAAACTGGCAGCTTTTTATAGTATCCCTATTCGAACCTTATTAGATAATACAAAGGAAGTAGAACTACCTGAATTAGAAGAAACCTATTCTACAGTAGATATTCCTTTTAAAGATAGTATTAATAATGGAACTGCAAAAGAACCAGATTATAGAGATAAAACAGTTGTAGAGATTGAACAAGAACCTCAATTTGAACAAACAACCGTTACACCAATTGTTGAAGATGACAATATTGAACATACACGTTTAATATCGACTGGTGAATTAGAGCAAACTCTAGTTCAACAAATTGTAGAAGATGAACCAGAAGTTAAGAAGCCTAAGAAGAAAGTAGCTTCTACTTCAAAACCTACAAAGACATCTCCTAAGATTTCACCTAAAGTATTAATGGCTATAGGTGGTGCACTTCTTCTCTTACTA
>CADBUH010000125.1 GCA_902797775.1 uncultured Erysipelotrichaceae bacterium
AAATGCATTTCATAAATTCTTTGGAGAAGATTCTTGGCTACATATAAACATAGCTGTTTTAATTACCGGTCTTCTATTTGGGGCTGCTCATTTAACGAATGGTTTTAATCCTGAAGATGTAATTATTTCACATCATAGATAAATACTTCGGAGATTTCTTTTTCATATCCTGGATAGAAACCTCTTGGCATACCTAGAATAATACGTGCTCCACGATTATAAAGTAATAAGAATTGTTTTCTCTTTTTATCGAATGTTAATCCTTCAATTTCTCCTTGGAATGTCACATCATCAAAGGTTCTTTCTAATACAACGGTTGCGAAGGTTGCCTCTTTATCTACCTTTGTACGATACATATGATCACTTTCTTGATAATCAGCTTCCCCATCATCTGCACTCATGAATAATTCTCCGTTATAGTAGGTTATACCTTGAAGCCATTGTGGTGGCATTTGTAGGTGTACTTTTCCTAGATAGTCTCCTGTTTCTAAATCATATTTATAAATATAACGTCCACTATCTTCCCCTACCCATGAACACATCCATACAATATTATGATCAGGATCGACTGCGATACCAGAACACTCTAGTTGTCCACTCTCTGGATTAAATGGGAAGGTTCTTTTTAGTTCTAGTGTATCTCCATCATAGATAGCGATTTGTATATTAGTACCTACACCATCCATAAAATATTCAACACCTACATATAATTCATTTTGATATACATCAATATCCCCAATATGATTTACTTCATTTTCATAACCAATAAATGGTTCTTTATTTTCACTAATCACATTCCAATTTTCATCATATTTCGTTAGGGTTGTACTACCACTTACCCAATAATAATCCCCTTCACTACATACACCTTGTCTACCATTCACACCAACCGATTTATTTAGTGTATAGGTATAGCGTGGTAACATATCTTCTTTCTCTTCTTCTGGTCTATTTGCGTTTTGTGTCGTATTTGAAAGTGCACATCCACTTAACAGTAATGCCATAATTAGTAATCTCCTTTTCATAACATTATTCCCTCACATTCCCTATAGGATTCACTTTTATTATACTTTTTTTAGAAATTAAAAGCGTTCTTATGTATGTTACATAGAACGCTTTATTGATTAACTGGTGACCCCCGAGGGATTCGAACCCTCGACCCACTGATTAAGAGTCAGTTGCTCTGCCAACTGAGCTAGGGGGTCATGACGTGCTTATATAATATATTACACGACGCCAGTTTATGCAAGGCTTTTCCACTTCAAATCTATTTTCCTAAATAGATTGTATACTCCCCTTCTTCAAGATTTTTTAATAATTCAAAACTACTCGAATAACGATATTCCATTTCCCCTAAGAGATAGATTTTATCCTCTAATTCTACATCTTCATAGAAAAAGAATACTTCATTGGTTGTAGGGTTATATCCTAAATCTCCAGCCTTTACATTCTTTGTTTCTTCTAATCCTGTAAGGTCTAAAGAGATTGGAAATTTAATTACTTGTGCATAGTCTTCTTTTTTAGTGAAGGTAAACTCTCCAAGCTCTTCAATCAATTGATCTGTAGCCTTTGTTTCCTCTAATAGATAACCGATTTGGTATCCATTAAGGATTAAACGCATCTCATGTTTTTCAATTTCTGTAACTGGTTCTCCAACCGCAAATTCATAAAGAGTTTTAACAATTTCATTCATATGTTTCATTTCTGTGCTTGAAAGATTTTGCGTATCACTCACACTAAAAGAAGTTCCATCTTCAAACCAAAAGGATACCGTGCATGTATCCCCATCCAATACTTGGATTGGACTTAACCCTTTCTTACTTGCTTGAAGCATCTTATAATCAATACTCATATTTTTAATGCGTTCTAAATCTTCTTCTTTTGCTTCATACGTATTTGTGACAATGCGTTCATAATGTGCTGCAGCATATTTTGTAATATATTTTACTGAGCCATCTTCCATCCTACGAATGGTAGCAGAACTATAGCCTCCTAACATGCCACCTCCACAACTATAGGTACAATCTCTTAGTTTTGTATTCTTTAATTGTTGGTTTGCAAAGAGCGGTTTAAGCATAAGAAAACCTCCTATTAAACAAATAATGATAATGAGTATAATTCCAAGTTTCTTCTTCATCAACTTCATTATAGCAAGTTTTTATAGGAGGCTATATGTTTATTCACCAAATAAAGACTTTGGATCAAATACTGGTTTTCCTGTATATTGTTTTAACTCTTCTTCCCCTCTTAATACTTTAAGAGCTCTTAAAGCCATTGTTTCATGTTCAAACTCACCAGGATAAGAACGAATTGGTGCAATCCATCCACATCTTTCTTGTAAAGTTTCTTCTATATCAGGGAATCTTAATAATCCACCTGTTAATACAATCGCATCTACTTCACCCTTTAAAACCGTAGACATTTCTCCAATCCATTTCGCAATTTGGTATTTCATGGCTTCCCAAATAAGTGTCGCTTTAGGATCGTTCTCTTCTACCATCTTATGAATCACATTTGAATTAGAGGTTCCAAAATGAGAACTAAAGCCTCCTGCTTGTGAACATAAATCTCTTACTTCTTCATCACTACGATGTTTTAAATTATGAAGGACATCAGTTACTGCCATTGTCCCCATACGTGTAGGAGTAAATGGTCCTTCTCCTCCACCTGCATCATTTCCATCAATCATTCTTCCATGATGATGTGCTGTGATGGATATTCCTCCATCAATATGACAACAGATTAGATTTAAAGATTCATAAGGTTTACCAACTTCTTCTGCATATTTCTTCGCTACTGATTTTAAATTTAAGGCATGACAAATCGCTTTACGATAAACTCCTTTAACACCTGTAATACGGGCAATATCTTGGAATTCATCGACGACGGTAGGATCAACCATAAAGATTCTACCTCCGTATTTCTTTTGCATCTCTTTTGCCATTTGTACCCCAAGCATAGAAGCGTGATAGAGACCACCTTTTGCTTCTTTTGTATCTTGGATTAGTTGATAACTTATCTCATAAGTGCCACTTTCAACAGAATAAGAACTTCCTCCTCTACCAACAATCGCATCTAAATCACTTAAATCAATATGATTCTGTGCAATAAAATCAAATAAAACCTCCATTCGATACGATAGTTGATCATTAATAGTTGGAAATTCTAATAGTTTACTTGAATCATGAAATACATCCGTTGAAAGGATACACTCTTCATTATCATGTAAAGTCACTTTGGTTGATGTTGAACCAGGGTTGATTACGAAAATCTTATAATGCTCTTTTCTTTCCATACCGACCTATTGTAACACATTATTCTGTTCTTAGGGCAGTAACTGGATCACTTTTAGCAGCTTTACGTGATGGGATTAAACCACCAATCAGTGTTAATACTACACTAAGGATAACTAAGATGATTGCGGCATTCCAAGGTAGAAATGCATTGATGTTTGGATTATTTGATAAATGATGGATTAATTGGTTTCCTGGAATCAGGATTAATTGTGTAATTCCTACTCCAAATAATCCCGCTAATAAACCAATAATAAAGGTTTCTGCGTTAAATACTTCAGAGATATTTCTTTTCGAAGCACCTATCGCACGTAAGATACCAATTTCTTTCTTTCTCTCTAATACACTGATATAGGTTATAACACCTATCATAATCGATGATACAACAAGAGAGATTGCCACAAAGGCTACTAATACATAACTAATTGTATCAATGATGGTTGTGACAGAAGACATTAAGGTTCCAACTGTATCGGTATAGCGAATCACCTTATTCTCATCCTCTTCACGCATACGATCATTATAAGAATCTAATAAATGAATAATCTCATTTTTACTATCAAAATCTTTTGGATAAATTGAAATCATGGATGGTTTCGCTAAGTCTGCATAGCCTAATTTCTTTAAGTTATTATCATATGTTTCTTGGGCATTATTAAACATGGACATCATGAGTTCTTGAAGATCTTCTTCACTCATATTCATAGAGAAAGCACGTGTAAAGACATCTGCATCAAAACTAATCGCATTCGCCATATTCGAAGCCATCGAACCCATCGCATTTTGTATGGTGTTTGATATTTGGGTTACAAGTTGGCTCATTACATTTTGCATAACACTAGAAATTGTATTCGCTAAGTTCGTTGAAACACCTGCCATATTTCTTTCTACAATCTTTGTTACTTGTGCTTCAATTTCTTTTGTATTCACAACCTTTGGAATTTGTTCACTAAGAATCTTTTGTCCTTGTTTACTACTCATAAAATCCATTAAAGATTTCGATAATAATTCAGGATCTGGAAGATTATGTTCTTTTGCGTAAGTTTCATATCCTTCGGATAAAGTGGTTAAGATTTTTTGGATATCATCTTCTGTTAATTCAATATCTCCTAGTTTTGCTTGGAGTTGTGCTAAGGCTTCTGTAACTCTAGTTTGTCCTTGTTCTGTTTGAAGGTATTCCATAATATAGGTAGCGATTTGTTCAGGGTCTGTATATCCTTGATCAATCATGTATTGTGGGAAAGGTTCTAAGATATAATTAACGGCTTCTGTAATATCTTCATTCGTAATATTAAAGCCACCCTTTTCTTCAATCATTTGGTTAATCATCTGTACAAGTTCTTGTTGGACTTCAGGATCTTGCATATATTGTCCAAAAGCTTGTGGTAAGGTTGCATAATCTGTCTTTGGATCACTGGATGCATATTTTAAATATTCTTCAAAGAAGGTTTCAAATAATGTATCTAATTGATCACTATTGACTTTGATATTTAATTCTTTCATGACTTCTTCTATGTTGATGGATGGCATATTCGAAGGATCCATTTGGAATGCTTCTGGAGATAAAGAACTTGATAAATCCATATTGGATAAATTAGAAAACATAGAAGGATCAATATTTAATTTACTATTATCAAATTTAAAGGCATTCGATAATAAAGAAGTATCAATGGAGAATAAGGATTCCATATCAAAGGAAGGTTCTTCTGTATCATCGAAACGTTTTCCAGTAAATACATTAACACTAGGTTGATTAATTTGTTTTTGGGTTATTTCATTATCCTCTGCTCCCTTAATAATATGAGATATTAATTCATAAGGATAATAGATACCCGATGTTAGCATCGCTACTTCTGCATTTTCTTTTACTTGTACTACCCCTACAACGGTTAAATCTTCTCCATAACGGATGATATCTCGCATATATTTCTTATCATCATGTTTATCAACCCATACATTATAAGTATCATCATAACTATAGTAATCCGCACTACTTACAATCTTAAAATTAATTCCTATAAAATCTTCATAGTTATATTCTTCACGTGTACTTTTTACAGTTACATCTTCTTCATTCACGAATTGCTCAACGAGTTTATCTAATTCGGAACTATCTTTTAACCCTAAGGCATATAACGCAAAGTCATAAATTCCACCTGATTCAAACGTTACAACAACACATTCATTATATTTATTTGGCCAACGACCTGCTTTTACTTCATATTGGTTTTCATAAAGTACTGGATTTTGAGGTAACGCATGAAAGATATTGGTAGACATCGCCATGGATAGTAATGAATTACTCGAACCTCCAAAGCCTAAAGAAGAGAAGGTTGAATCTGGGTTTACCTGACGATACTCTTCCCCTTCAATACGATAGATTTGTGGCTCTACACTATAGCTATATTCCACCGCATTTGCGTAATCATAAATTCGTGATTCATATTCTAGATAATTACGTAAAGAACCTAAATCATTCGCTCTTGTACGTGAGAACACCCCATTTACAATCGGTACTTCATGAACATCTTTTTGGGCATTTTCATAATTATCTTGTACATTACTTCCACTCGCCATCATCATCGAAGTAAAATCAAAGGCGGATGATTGAATCTGTACAGGATATTCCGATAACGTTTCTTCTTCAATATCATGAATATATTTATTCGCACCATTTGATAAGGATAGAATTAACGCAATCCCAATAATCCCTATGGATCCCGCAAAAGACACTAAGATCGTACGTGTTAATTTTGTCTTAAGGTTATTAAAACTTAAGGATAATGCGGTTAAGAAAGACATAGAAGCATGTCCCATATTTTGATGAATCGCTTCTTTTGTTTCATCGACGATAAAAGGATCTGTATCGGAAGTTATTACCCCATCCTTTAAGGTAACAATTCTTGTGGCATACGCTTCCGCAAGTTCAGGATTATGCGTTACCATAACAACCAATCGATCTTTCGCTACCTCTTTTAAAAGTTCCATAACTTGAACCGAGGTATCACTATCCAAGGCTCCGGTAGGTTCATCTGCGAGTAAGATATCTGGATCATTGACTAATGCACGGGCAATCGCCACCCTCTGCATTTGTCCACCTGACATTTGGTTTGGCTTCTTATGGAGTTGATCACCAAGTCCTACCTCTTCAAGTGCCTTAATCGCTCTTTCTTTTCGCACCGCACGTGAAATACCAGAAATCGTTAACGCTAGTTCTACATTCGCTAGAACGGTTTGATGAGGAATTAAATTATAACTTTGAAAGACAAATCCAATCGTATGGTTACGATAGGAATCCCAATCACGATCTGAATAATTCTCTGTTGATATTCCATTGATAATTAAATCGCCACTATCATAGCGATCTAATCCACCAATAATATTTAATAAAGTTGTTTTACCTGAGCCAGAAGGTCCTAAAATCGCCACAAATTCGTTCTCTCTTAAGTTTAAACTCACATGATTAAGAGCCCTTTGGACAAGGGTTCCTGTTCTATATTCCTTTGAGATATCTACGATTTGTAACATAGTATTAAAATTGTACTACTGATTATATATTAAAAAAAGACTCTTACGAGTCTTAATTTATCCAAAAGTTATATTTATCTAACTAGTGAGAAACAACCTCAAAACCAATAATCATTCCACCACGTTCTGCATAATAACTACATAATCCACCACAGGTATCAATAATAATATCTGCGATTGGGAATTTCTCTAATAATTCATTCTTTAGGGTTTCAGCCATCTTATAGTTTAAACAATGTGAAATACGCATCTTTCCACCCTCATAACCCATCTTTAGGATTTGTGAAATCAGTGCACTCATCGTTCTTTTTGGACCCTTCGCTACCATCGCTTGTTGGATCGTACCTTGTTCAGAAGCCTTTCCAATAAAGCGAATACCTAAGAATCCTGCAATATTCGCAACCGCATGACTTACCCTACCATTTTTCGCTAAATTATGAAGAGATTCTAAGACAAATAAGATACGTGTTGTCTCTTGATAAGCTTGAATTTCCTTAACAATCTCTTCAAATTCCATATTTTGTTCAATACAATCCGCTAATTTTTCAATTAGTAATTGCATATCACCACCTGTAGAAAGAGAATCAATAACGTGTACTTTACAATCTGGATGTGTTTGTAGGAACTCTTCTTTCGCTAACATTGCAGAGTTATAGCTACCTGATAAATTACTACTAATCGTAATCGCAAAAATAGCATCTGCCCCCTCAAAAGCATCCATCCATTCTTGTGTATTTGGACAAGATGTACTACTGGATTCACTCTTTTCAATCTTATCGACTAAATCTTCTACATCTAGGTTTAAATCATCTTGATAAGAGTTCTCTCCAATTAAGATCTTTAAAGGAACTGTTGTGTAGTCAATATTGCGGTCCATTTTCAATAAATTTGAAGATGAATCCGATACAATCCTATACTTCATTCTCCACACCCTCTTTTTCTATTAGATTATTATATCACCATTCAATTCATACTGCTTAACTTTTGGATTACCAATTCCATACTATGGTATAATCTTCTTTGAGGTATTAGTTATGAAAACGTTTAAAAGAATTCTTCGAATACTATCCATCCTGTTAATTATTACAGGTTTCATACTTATGTTTACAGCTTACTTCCCGAATCGTTCCTATCTTCATTATTTATGGAACTTAATTAAGGAAGCCAATCTTACCCATGCCTTCCAAACTTTCTCAATTGGAATCTTATTGATTGTGGTAGCGATTATCTTATTTGGAATCACCTTTAAGATTAAAGTGAAGAAAAAAGAGGAAGTCGTAGAAGTACCACAAGAAGTGCAAGAAGAACCAGTTCAAGAACAAATTACACATGAATAATGTGTAATTTTTTATATTTATCTTTCAATTATTTAGGAATATAATCTTTTACATGAGTATTAATAAAAAATCTCTTTGGTTAGAAACGATTCAGATGGCTTGGCCAGCAGTACTAGAGAGTTTTTTTGTATCCCTCGCTGCGATGATTGATACAATGATGGTTTCTTCTCTAGGAACCTATGCGGTAGCAGCGATTGGTTTAACAACACAACCTAAGTTCATCGCTTTAGCTGTCTTCTTTTCTTGTAATATTGCGGTATCTGCCTTAGTTGCGAGAAGAAAAGGTCAAGGGGATCGAAGAAACGCAAATGAAGTTCTTTTAACTGCCCTTGTGTTTGTGTTAGTCGCCGTGATTATTATTACGATATTGACGGTTTATTTTGCCCCAGGGATTATTCATATTGCGGGTTCAAATCCAGATACCCATGCGGATGGAACAATCTATTTTAGAATTATTCAAGGAGGCATGATTTTTAATGTGTTCTCATTAGTGATTAATGCTGCACAACGTGGTAGTGGTAATACAAAAATAGCGATGCGCACTAATATTACTTCTAGTTTAGTAAATGTTACATTTAACTATTTATTGATTAATGGACACTTTGGTTTTCCTGCTTTAAAAGTGATTGGTGCCGCAAGTGCTACTGTCTTAGGTACTGTTATCGCTTGTATCATGAGTTTTTCTTCTTTATTCCATAAAGATAGTTATGTATCTATTCCTTATATGATTCAAGAAAAGATACGACCATCTTTCGATATCTTACGTAGTATTACTTCTTTAAGTTCAAACTTCTTAATTGAGAACTTTGCGATGCGTGTAGGCTTTGTGACAACTGCTATGATTGCGGCAAGATTAGGTACGGACCCTTTCGCTGTTCATCAAGTCGGAATGAATTTCTTAAGTTTAGGATTCGCCTTTGGAGATGGAATGCAGGTAGCTGCGGTTGCCTTAATCGGTCGAAGTCTTGGTGAAAAAAAGCCAGAGCTCGCAAAACAATATGGAACTATCTGTCAGATTATTGGTTTAGGTATCTCCTTAGGTTTAGCTTTATTACTATTAACCGAAGGAAGATTCTTATTCTCTCTCTTCTTTAAAGATCCACATGTCTTAGATATGGGTGTTACAGTCACAAGATATATCATGATTATTGTGCTTGCACAAATATCCCAAGTTATCTTTGGTGGATGTCTAAGAGGTGCAGGAGATGTGAAATATTGTTTATTCGCTTCACTTGTAAGTGTTACCCTTATTCGTAGTATTGTGACTTGGGTATTAACGGGTGGTATTGTGAATCTAGGATTACATGGTATTTGGATTGGTATCTTAGCTGATCAAGCATCTCGCTTACTCTTTATGGCACCTCGCTTCTTCCAAGGAAAATGGGTTGAATATCAAATATAAAAAAACCATCTCAAATGAAGAGATGGTTCTTTTGTGTCACCTTGCACAGTCAGTGACTACTTTTTTGCTTTTTTAGCTGGTTTCTTAACGGCAGCACTTGAAATTGCTTTTACGTTATAGAAAGCAGCCTTGCCCTTATATTGAGCAACAGATCCGAGTTCTTCCTCGATTCTCATTAATTGGTTGTATTTCGCAATACGGTCTGTACGGCTCATGGAACCGGTTTTGATCTGTCCTGCGTTTACACCAACAACGAGATCTGCGATTGTGGTATCTTCAGTTTCACCAGAACGGTGAGATACAACTGCTGTATATTTAGCTTCTTTAGCCATTTCGATAGCATCTAATGTTTCTGTTAATGTACCGATTTGGTTAACTTTAATTAATACAGCGTTTGCTACACCAAGGTCAATACCCTTACGGATGAATGTTGTGTTTGTAACGAATAGGTCGTCACCAACTAATTGAACTTTATCACCAAGACGGTCTGTTAGTTCTTTCCATCCATCCCAGTCGTTTTCTGCTAAACCATCTTCGATGGAAACGATAGGATATTTCTTAACCCATTTTTCGAGTAAATCAATCATTTGTTCACTTGTCTTTTCACCTTCACCAGAACGCTTTAAGACATATTTCTTTTTCTTTGCATCATAGAATTCAGAAGCTGCTAAGTCCATAGCAAAGCAGATATCATCACCTAGTTTATAACCAGCTGCCTTAACTGCTTCAACCATTAATTCTAATGGCCCTTCATTACCTAACTTTTCTAATGGTCCTTTTCCACCAGGGATGCAAGAAGGAGCATATCCACCTTCATCACCAACAGCAGTATTATAACCATACTTCTTTAATACTTTCTTTAATGCATGGAATGTTTCAGCACCCATACGGATTGCTTCATGGAAGTTCTTAGCACCAACTGGCATAATCATGTATTCTTGACAGTCAGATGCAGAATCAGCATGTTTACCACCATTTAATACATTCATCATAGGAATTGGAAGAACCTTTGCGTTTGGTCCACCAATATATTTATAAAGTGGTAATCCACATTCATCTGCTGCAGCTCTAGCACAAGCAAGAGAAACAGCTAATGTAGCATTCGCACCTAAT
This sequence comes from uncultured Erysipelotrichaceae bacterium, assembly GCA_902797775.1. Lineage (GTDB taxonomy): Bacteria > Bacillota_I > Bacilli_A > Erysipelotrichales > Erysipelotrichaceae > Bulleidia. The sequence continues at coordinate 10,674 of CADBUH010000125.1, forward strand.
TTAGATTTGAATTGTGTTCCATCTAACTTAAGCATTAATTCATCGATAGCCACTTGATCGGTTACATCCATACCAATTACTTTAGGTGCAATTGTTTTGTTAACGTTGTTAACAGCCTTTAATGTTCCTTGTCCACCAAAACGGTTCTTATCACCGTCACGTAGTTCTACCGCTTCACGTTCACCAGTAGAAGCACCAGATGGAACCATTGCACGACCCATTGCACCAAATTCTGTTGTAACTTCACATTCAACTGTTGGATTACCACGAGAATCAATTACTTCACGTGCATAAACACTAATAATTTTAGACATTTGATCAAATTCCTCCTTTGATAATCAAATCCTATATTCTAGAGTATTTCTCTAAAATCCTATTTTGTAGCATCGATGATTTCAATAAATGAATCTACTTTTAGAGATGCTCCACCGATTAAAGCACCATCAATATCTTCACAAGCCATATATTCAGCAATGTTGTTAGGTTTAACACTACCACCATATTGAACACGAACTTTAGAAGCTGTATCTTCATCATATAAATCTTTAACTGTATCTCTTACTAACTTACAGCAATCTTCCGCAATTGTTTGATCTGCAGATTTACCTGTACCAATTGCCCAAATTGGTTCATAAGCGATAACTAAGCGACTTACTTCACTTGCGTCTAATCCTTCTAGAGAACCCTTTAATTGTGTTTTGATAACATTTGCAGTTTCTCCTGCATCATATTCAGCTTCTGTTTCTCCAATACAAAGGATAGGAGTAATATTCGAAGCGAATAATCTCTTACACTTTAAAGCACAAGCTTCATTTGTTTCATTATAGTAAGTTCTTCTTTCAGAGTGACCAATAATACAATAGGTTACTCCAATCTCTTCTAACATTGGTACACTCACTTCACCCGTATATGCACCACTGTCTTTTTCATTACAGTTTTGAGTCGCAACGATTAAGTGTTTTGCGTTCTTTACACAAGTTTCTACACATGTGAATGGAGCCGCAATACCATAATCTGCTTTTTCTTCACCAGTAAGATGTGCTTCAATTCCTTGCATGAATTCTAATGCTTCGGAATTTAATTTATTCATCTTCCAGTTTCCAACAATAATCGGTTTTCTAGACATACTTATTTCTCCGGAATAATTGCTACACCTGGTAGTTCTTTACCTTCCATAAATTCTAAGGAAGCTCCACCACCAGTAGAGATGTGTGAGAATTTTTCAGCATAGCCTAAATTCTTAGCAGCACTTGCACTATCACCACCACCGATAATTGTAGTAGCGTCTTCTAAGTGTGCTAATGTTTCGCAAATAGCTTCTGTACCTTTTGCGAATTCAGGTTTTTCAAATACACCCATTGGACCATTCCAGAATACTGTCTTAGCACCTTCTAATTCTTTTTGGAATAACTTGACAGTTTCAGGACCAATATCTAATCCCATATATCCATCAGGAATTTCTCCTGCAGGAACAACTTTACAATCTGTTGGGTTATCAAAGTCATTCGCAACAACTGTATCAACAGGTAGGAATAACTTACCTTCTCCCTTATCTAAGAATTCTTTCGCAAGATCAACTTTATCTTCTTCTAATAAAGAAGTACCAATCTTACCACCCTTAGCTACAGAGAATGTATAAGACATACCACCACCGATTAATACTTTATCAGCGATCTTTAATAAGTTTTCAATAACACCAATCTTATCACTAACCTTAGCACCACCTAAGATAGCTACGAATGGACGTTTTGGATCATTTAATGCACCACCTAGTACATTAACTTCTTTTTCTACTAAGAAACCTACAGCACTTGGAATATGTGTTGGGATGCCTACTGTACTAGCATGTGCTCTATGTACAGAACCAAATGCATCTTCTACAAAGTAGTCAGCTAATGAAGCCCAGTATTTACCTAATTCTTCATCATTACCACTTTCTTTCTTTCCATCTAAATCCTCGTAACGTGTGTTTTGCATGAGGACGATAGAACCTTCTTCTTGATTCTTAACTGCTTCTTCAAGTTCAGGACCTCTAGTTGCATTTACGAATGTAACAGGTGCACTTTGAAGACCAGCTAAGCAATCTGCAACGATAGACATATCGTTCTTTGCTTTGTCTTCTTCTGTTTTCACTTTACCTAAGTGAGATAGAAGAATAACTTTTGCTCCATTTTCAGTTAAATAATTAATTGTAGGAAGTGCAGCACGAACACGATTGTCGTCTGTAATCACTCCATTTTTGTGCGGAACATTAAAATCAACACGAACAATGACGTGTTTTCCTTTAACATCCAAATCCTTTACGGTTACTTTAGCCATACGAAAATCCTCCCTCTAGGCCTATAAATTATAGCACTAAGCCAACATGTTAGTAAATGCACAAATACGTAAAATCACCCGTTTTTATGCGAAAAAAGAAGTCGTTTCCGACTTCTTAATCTGGCCAATCACAGAGTTGGTAATAGAGCTCTTCATAGATACTCGCACTCTTTTCCCAACTTACATCTGTATTCATTGCGTTCTTTACTAAACCTTTCCAACCTTGTTTGTTTTCATAGAATTGTTCAACAGCGTAACGAATGGTATAAACCATATCATGACTATTTGCCGCCCAGAAACTAAATCCATTTCCTTCACCTGTATATTGGTTATAAGGTTGAACGGTATCTTTTAAACCTCCCGTTTCTCTTACTAGTGGTAAGGTTCCATAACGCATCGCAATGAGTTGTCCAATTCCACAAGGTTCATATAGGGATGGCATTAAGAATAAATCACATCCTGCATAGATCCTATGTGCTAAGTTCTCATTGTATCCACAATAGTAAACTGCTTTTCCTTTATAAGAGTTTTCCATCCACTTAAAGGCATCTTCTGCAGCTTTTTCACCTGTACCTAATACCACAAATTCAACATCCATCCCAAGGATTTCTTGAAGTTTTTCCGTTATGAGATAAATACCTTTTTGGTTTGTAAGACGTGATACAAGCCCAATTAAACATACATCGTTTGTGACTTTTAAACCTAATTCTTCTTGTAAAGCAAGTTTATTTGCTTTCTTACCAGATACATAATTCTTTACAGTATAATTCTTCGCAAGAAGTTTATCGGTTGCTGGATTCCATTCTTCTACATCGATCCCATTTACGATTCCCCATAAATCTTCTTGACGATACCTTAATACGGTATCCATCTTTTCCCCATATGTTTGGGTTAGGATTTCTTGTGAATAGGTTGGAGATACGGTTGTCACTTTATCAGCGTATACAATACCTGCTTTCATAAAGCTAATTCCAGAATCAAACTTAATCGAACCATTATCGAAGTAGTAATAATCTAAACCAAGACAAGTTGGTAACATATCTACTCCAAAGTTTCCTTGGAATGCTAAGTTATGAATGGTATAGACATGTTTAATGTTTTGATAACGATAATCATCTCCATAACATGCATGTGTTAATAGAGGGATCATACCTGTTTGCCAATCATTACTATTGATGATATTTGGCCACCAATCAATGAAATAAATCATATCGAGAACAGCTCTTTGGAAGAAGGCAAAACGTTCTCCATCATCCTCATATCCATAGAGTCCTTCTCTTTCAAAATATCCTTGATGTTCTACAAAGTAATAGGTTACTCCATCCACTACTGCACTATAGTAAGTTGCAGGTTGATCAATCCATCCAGAATGAACTTGAATGGTTCCTAAACGAGTGAGTTCATCATAATGATCTTCAATCACTTTTTTATATAAAGGAAGTGCTACTCTTACATCATGTCCACGTTTCGCAAGTGCTTTTGGTAAACTACCAATTACATCCGCAAGACCACCGGTTTTAATAAATGGTAAGCCTTCCCCTGCTACAAATAATATCGATCTACTCATACTTACTTCCTCGCTAAATTCGATCCCTTCTCTTCACATATACTGGATTATCATCTGTTCCTTCTAACTTCTTAACATGGTGTACAATTGCGTACTTATCTACGATTACGTGATCAAGTACAGCACCTTTTCCAATATATGCATCGGTCATGATGATACTATCTTTAACGATTGCACCTTCACGAATTGTTACATTACGTCCAATGATAGAACCTTCTACTTCACCTTCAATGAGACATCCATTCGCAATGATACTTCCTGTCGCATGTGCTGTTTCTGTAAAGCGTGTTGGACAAGAGTCATTGGTTTGTGTATAGATTGGCCAATCACGTAAGAATAATGAGTTCAATTCATCACGATCTCTTAAATCCATATTGATACGGAAATATTCCGATAATGAATTTACACAAGCTACATATCCTCTAACACCATATCCATATACTTTATATTCTTTTAAGATATCCGCAATGATATCTTTAAACCAGAATAGAGAAGATATTTCAGCTGCACGATTTACTAAATCAATGAATAATTTCTTATCCATGATATAAGCTTCCATAGAGATAGAACAATTCTTTTTATTTCCACGATTCTTTTCAATCTTTGTGACTCTACGGTTCTTATTCATCGTTAAGGTATCACAACCTAAGAAAGAAGTTTTCGCATCATCCGTTGTCTTATAAAGAACGGTAATATCTGCTTTACTATCTAGGTGTTGTTTAAAGGCATCTGTAAAATCAAAGGAATAGACAAAATAACTTGGAGCGATAATTACATATGGGTTTGGATCTGATTCAATATATTGCATATTTAAGACAAAGTTTGCAATATCTGTATTATAAACAGGTGAAGCAAATGATTTTTCACCATAGAGAATTCTTAACTTTCCACGTTTCGAATTCACATTATATTTTTTACCATCTCCTAAGTGTTCAAAAAGATTACGTGGTTTTTCTTTACAATAAACTTGAATATTATTGATTCCACTATTTGTCATATTACTAAGAATGAAATCTACTATACGATAACGTCCTAAGAAGGAGATTGCTGGAACTGGACGATAGTCTCCTAAGCCATCGATTGAGGCTGTATTATCTTCAAAATTGATTATACCTAATACATTCATATGCTTACTCCTTTACTGCTCTTTTCGCTACGAGTGTAATGTGTTCACTATCCTTTGAACCACATTTCACTCCTTCTTCTACGGTTACTCCATCCGCTACAATACAACGAATGACAGTAGCGTTATCTTTAATCTTTGCCCCAGGCATAATAACACTATCAATTACCTTAGCTCCTTTTCCAATACTACAATTGGTTCCTAATACAGAATTCTTAGCAGTACCTAAGATAATACTACCTTGCGTAATATAGCAGTTTTCAACATGTGCTTCTGGACCAATATATTGTGGTAATGCGTTGATATCTTCTGTATAGATTTTCCAGTTTGGATCTGCTAAATCTAATTCACTATTATCATCTAATAAATCCATATTTGCTTCCCATAGAGAATCAACAGTTCCAACATCTTTCCAATATCCTTTAAAACGATATGCATAGATTTGTTTTTTATCTTTTAAGTATTGTGGAATGATATCTTTACCAAAGTCATGATGAGAGTTTGAATCTTTCGCATCTGCCACTAAGTATTTTCTTAATGTCTTATAGGAGAATATATAGATACCCATACTTGCTAAGTTACTCTTAGGCTTCGCAGGTTTTTCCTCAAATTCAATAATGCGATCTTGTTTATTGGTATTCATAATACCAAAACGAGATGCTTCTCTAAGAGGAACTTCTAATACAGCAATGGTTGCATCTGCATTCTTAATCTTATGATATGCAAGCATCGTAGCGTAGTTCATCTTATAGATGTGGTCTCCAGAAAGAATAAGTACATATTCTGGATCTAAAGAATCAAGGTAATCAATGTTTTGTGTAATCGCATCTGCGGTTCCTTGATATACCTCAAAGTTTTCTTGATCCTTTTCTCTAGGTGTTAAAACAAAGACTCCCCCATCTTTAACATCTAATCCCCAGTTAGGATCTTTTGCGACATACGCATTTAATAAAATTGATTCGTATTGTGTCAAAACTCCAACCGTTGTGATATCAGAGTTTGCACAGTTGCTGAGAGGGAAATCAATTATCCTATATTTGCCACCAAAGTGAACTGCAGGCTTTGCAACCTTTTTGGTCAACTCAAAAAGTCTTGTGCCTCTACCACCTGCAAGAATCATGGCGACGATATTATTTGATCTCATGAAAGCTCTTTCCTCCTTAGTAATCTTATCTTTATTATATCGTATCTTATGACAAAAATGTTCCCTATTTAAAGATAAAAAGGTCCAATAAACCATTGGACCTTCTTATGCATTCAATGAATGCGGGGCGAAAAGAAAACCTTAGAGTTTAATTCCTACACGGTATGCGGTATGGATTGCATCAAAGATTTTACCTGCACCCATTGCATCACCAACAACATATGCTTCCTTACCACTTTCAACAAGTTTGTTGTAAAGTTCATTATCCGCTTTAAATCCAAGCGCTAAGATAACAGTGTCTGCTTTAAATTCTTCAGCACCCTTTGGTGTGCTTACGACAACTCCCTTATCCTTGATTTCTTCTAGTTTTGTATTGGTATAAATCTTCATGTTTGTTTTTGCAATACGTTCACTATATGCAAGGAAATCGGTCGTTGCTACCCCATTCATAATTTGTGGAAGCATTTCAACTAATGTTACATTGTGTCCATTTTCAGCTAAATCAAGTGCTGTTTCAGAACCAACAAGTCCACCACCTACTACAACAACATTCTTTCCAACTTTCTTAGGATTATCAATTGCAGTAAGTGCATCCATAACAATCTTCTTATCTTTTCCAGGAATGTTAGGGAGGATTGGTTTGGACCCAGTCGCACATACGACTGCATCAAAATCTTTTAAATCTTTTACGTCTGCTTTTTTATGCACAACTGGGATGCCGAGCTTCTTAAGTTGTGTTTCTTGATACTTTTGGAATGGGCGAATATCAGCTTTGAATTCTGGAGCACTTGCTTCATTGAGTAAGCCTCCAAATTTCTTGCTTTCTTCAAAGAGTGTTACATCATGTCCTCTTTCTGCTGCGACTCTAGCCGCTTCCATACCAGCTGTACCACCACCGACAACAGCGATTCTTCTCTTCTTCTCTGCTGGTTTCATCTTGAGTTCACCTTCTCTACTAATGATAGGGTTAACTGCACAAGTAACTGCTTTGTATTGGAAGAAGGTTCTCTCTAAGCATCCTTCATTACAACGGATACATGGACGAATATCTTCAGGATGTCCTTCGAGTGCTTTCTTTGGCCATTCTGGATCTGCCCATAATGGACGACCTAAACCAACGAAATCACCTTTTCCTTTTTTAAGGATATCTTCTGCATATTCAGGAAGTGTGATAGAACCAGATGCGATAACAGGAACGGATACATGCTTACGGATTGCTTCTGCAGCCCAAGCATTATGACATACATCAAGTGCCATTGGTGTTACTTGGTGGATCATTGTATGGTGATCTCCACCAGAGATATGGAAGGCATCAATTCCATCTTTTTCTAATACTTTTGCCAGTTCAATTGTATCTTCGATTGGGAAACCATCTGGTTCATAGTCTGTACCAGATAGACGAATGGTTACTGCGAAGTCTGGTCCAACTTTCTTACGTACATCTTGAACAATCTCACGATAAATACGCATACGGTTTTCTAGACTACCACCATATAAATCTGTACGATGGTTTGTGGTTGGTGAGAAGAAGTTTGTGAGTAAGTATCCGTGTGCACCATGGATTTCAACAATCTCAAATCCAGCCATCTTCGCTCTTAGTGCAGCATCACCAAACTTACTTACGATTTCTTTAATCTCTGGAATGGTTAATTCTTGTGGAACAGCTTGTACACCAACTTTATCCCATAGCATTGGCCAAGGAACTGCACTTGGTCCAACAATTGGTTGTGTACCAAGGAATTTTTGGCGTCCACAGTGTTCAATTTGAATTGCTGGAACAGCTCCATTTTCTTTAATTACTTCTGCTAACCAAGCGAGTCCTGGAATATCTTCATCGGTATTAATACCTAAATGACAATGGGCAGATTTTGAACCAATATCATCTACGTATGCATACTCAACAATGATACAACCAGCGCCTCCTGCAGCTTGGTCACTGTAATAGCGAATCGCACGTTCTGAAACCGTACCATCCATATTATTCATACCGGATGATTGTGGGGCTTTAAGAATACGATTCTTAAGGGTGACATTATGAATCTTTGCGGGTGAAAAAAGTAACGGAAATTTTTGTGTCATATTATATCCTCTCCTCCTTCATACCTATAAGATAATCCACTTGATAAAAAAATAACGATATCATATGATATCGTAAACAGAATAATTTTATGGAATATATTGAAAGAAAACCCTTTAACTTCATGATTAATGAAGCATTAAAGGAATATCGTTCTAAAATTATCAAACGATTTGGCCCAGGATATTCCTATCCTGTAGGCACTGTTTTTAGTACGAGTGGACAATTAAATCCATTTGTTTTTTATTTAGTTTCAGGCGTCGTTAAAGTATATACCGAAAATAGTGAAGGCACTGCACGCTTATTAGGTTACCAACAAAAAGATACCATCTTCGCAATTGATTCAATACGTGGAAGTGATCGTGCGGTTGTATCAACGGAATCCATTTCACGATGCCAAGTCATTAAAATTCATACCAAAGATTTTAAACAATTCTTATTAGAAGAACCACAACTCTGTTATGATTTCTTACTTTATGAACAGGATGTTTTAAGATTAATGTGTTATTACGCAGAAATTCATAGTGGAGCAACCATTACTTCTAGGATTGCCTCATTCTTAATGTTATATATGCAAAGTGAAGATTATAAGAATAGCCAAGTGGTAAACATGACACAATATAATTTAGCTTCTGCAGTCAATGCATCTCGCATTCAAATCGCACGTATTACCGAAAAAATGCAAGAATTAGGAATTCTAAAGATCGGTAGAAAAAAGATTTATATATTAGATGAAAAGGAATTATCAAAACTAGGGGACAACCCTCGTTCAAATATCTAATTGGTGAAAGATATATTTTCCAATACGCTGATCTTTAATTAATTTCATCTCTCTCATTTTATTTAAACTATTAATGATTGTTCTTTTACTTAAATTTGTATAATTCATAATCTCTTCATTTGAAACACCAAATTCACTTAAGATTGTTCCCTCTACTAATAGTCGATAAACTTCTCTTTCTGCTTTTGTGAATGTATAAGATTTCTCATAATACGCATTCATATCTTTTTTCTTCTTTTC
>CADBUH010000126.1 GCA_902797775.1 uncultured Erysipelotrichaceae bacterium
ATCTCCAATGCATGTATATAATCAAGGGATGTTCCAAAACCAGTTAAGACAGGTAAATATAAAATAAACACAAGTATACTTACAATCGTAAAGACCTTAATAAAAGTTATAAACTTAGGATACTTCGATGTAATACTCTTAAATAAATAAAGAATCGATAATAACATAAAGAAACTTGTCGGATAGAAATGATACGCAAATACACAACGTGTCACAAGTACCCAAGGTAAGAAAGCTGTTAAATAACCCACAATGATAATAAAGGTTGTCTTTGAACGATAGAGGAAGAAATCCATGATGGTATAAAGGATACCAATGAATCCCATCCAAGTTAATAAAGGATGTGAGAAGCACGCAATGGTATGTGTATAGGCATCATTTCCAATATAATACCAAGTAGGTCTCGCATCTACTAACCATTCATACCACATACTTTGGTAAGGATGCGTCGCATCTAAATTCTTATGATAATCAAAGATACCAATTGTTTGATCAATTACATTCTTAATAGACCAACCATCCCTCCATACAGGGGTTATCCGATAAACTAAGAAATAGATAACAATCGGCATCACAATAAAGATTAAAACACAATAGATAAATAAACTTGGAAGATGATCATAGAAAAGATTATGAACTCTTTTACAGTCTTCTTTCTCTTCTTCTAAACATTCTTCACTTTCTAGATAGGTACGAACCTTCTTGGATAATTTATAGCGCTTATAAAGGTGCACAAAGAAGAGGATGGCTAAACCAATGGCACTATAACAGACTGTCCACTTTGTCGCAAAGCCAAGTGCCATCATCAAGCCACTCAGAAATAGATACAACAGTTGTCTAGAATAGGGGGTATCATAATCATAGCTGTTATAATACTTCAACATGAAATAATACATCGCTAAGATAAAGAAAACACTAAATGGTTCTAAGGTTCCAATACGACTCGTTGTAAGGTGTAAGAAACCAATACATAAATATAAAGTTCCTAAGAAACAATATTTTGTTTCATCAAAGATTTCTTTAATTAAACAATAGAATAAAGGAACTAATAAAACCCCAAAGAAAGCACCAGCGATTCTCCAACCAAATGGAGATACCCCAAAGATGCCCATAAAGAGTGCCATAATACTTGTGCCAAAAAGAGGATGAACATGCGCATACATATATTGTCTATTTAAGATCTCCCAAGCATTTCTTGGATGATAGATTTCATCAAAATAGCCTTGGTCATAATAGGTAGGTTCTACCACAAGTTTATCCTGTTCATCAATTAATAAAGTTGCAGGATACTTACTCTCACTATATTTATCTTCCTGAATGGATACAGGCACAAAACTACCATGGGATAAGAAACCAATCTCACTAATCGTATCGTGTATATCATGAGAAGTAAGACGAATATAATCATAGTCATAGGTTCCATGTTGAATCATATATTGATAAATACTACCATCATCTAAGGTAGAAACATTAGCCCATGTCTTTAAATCTTTGGAACCTTCTAAAGTAATCCCATGAAAACCAATTTGGTATGCATCCGAAGAATTATTATCACCTTCCCCATAAATCGCATAAATGGAATCAAAAGAAGGATCCTCTAACTTGAATACGATGGATTGGTTTTTTTCTTGTGGTTGCCAAGTGGTGGTAGGAAAGATTGGATTACCTAATCTCCAAAAGGATACAATCGCATAAAGTCCTGTTAATAAGAGGATGTAATAATAATCTTTCTTTGTATAAATGGTATGTTTAGAAGAAGGTAAAAAGGGTAGAATGGGTTTTCTTTCTTCTATCTTTTTCTCTTTAAATTTAAGATATTTAAAAATCATAGAAATCAAACCATAATAGAGGATTCCTACGATACATATACCTAATAATTCCGTATTTCGAGTGATGGTATAACTAAATTCTTCTAACATAATAATATATTTATTATAACAGGTTCTAAACCATAGAAACTTAATTTGACAGTAAGAAACAATGTGCTACAATATTCATGTTAGCAATTAAGCACCTAGAGTGCTAAAAAGGAGGTACTTATGTTAAAACCATTACATGATTATGTGGTATTAGAAAAGTGTAAGGAAGAAGTTAAAACCGAATCCGGGATTATCTTAACAACCAAGGAAGCGAAAGAAGCTCCATCAATGGGTCTTGTGGTAGCTGTAGGACCTGGTAAACAAGAAGATGGTAAACTTGTTAAGATTGATCTTAAGAAGGGTGAAAAGGTTATTTATAAGAAATATTCAGGAACAGAAATTACAGTCGATAAGAAAGATTATCTTTTAATTAGTGCAGAAGATATTCTTGCGATTGTAGACTAATAGAAGGAGTGAACAAAATATGGCAAAAGATATTAAATATTCAAAAGATGCGCGTGAAAAGATGCTTGATGGTGTAAATACCTTAGCAAACGCCGTTAAAGTAACATTAGGTCCTAAAGGAAGAAATGTTGTATTAGAGAAAACCTATGGTTCTCCACTCATCACAAATGATGGTGTAACCATTGCGAAAGAGATTGAACTAGAAGATCGTTTTGAAAACATGGGTGCGAAATTAGTCTATGAAGTCGCAAACAACACAAACGAACTTGCAGGGGATGGTACAACTACCGCTACTGTATTAGCACAATCTATGATTACAGCTGGTTTAAAGGCTGTTGATAAAGGTGCGAATCCTGTCCTTATGAGAGAAGGAATTGAAAAAGCAGCGAAGGCTGTTGCGGAAGTTCTCTTAAAGAATTCTAAGAAGATTAGTACCAATGAAGATATCAAGAATATCGCTACGGTTTCTTCTGGTAGTGAAGAGATTGGTGAGATTATTGCGAATGCGATGAGTAAAGTTGGTAAAGAAGGTGTCATCAATGTGGATGAATCGAAATCCTTTGAAACCGAACTTGAAATGGCAGAAGGTATGCAATATGACAAAGGTTATGTATCTCCATATATGGTAACCGATCGTGAAAAGATGGAAGTCGCTATGGATGATGCCTTAGTTATGGTAACTGATCAAAAGATCAATACCATCCAAGATATTCTTCCTGTATTAGAAGAAGTAGTAAAAGCGAATCGTGCCTTATTAATCATTGCGGATGATTTCGATAATGAAGTAATGTCTACACTTATCATCAATAAGTTAAGAGGTACCTTCAATGTTGTAGCGACAAAAGCTCCAGGCTTTGGTGATAACGCTAAGAATATGTTAGGTGATATCGCTACCGTTACTGGTGCGAACTTCTTCGCAAAAGACTTAGGGAATAACTTATCGGAAATGAAAGTGCAAGACTTAGGTCAAGCAAAGAAAGTAATCGTAGGAAAAGATAAGACAACGATCATTGGTGGTAAAGGTAAGAAAGCTTATGTTGAAGCAAGAGTAAATGAAATCAAGAATGCGATTGAAAATACCACAAGTGATTATGATAAGAAGAAACTTCAAGAACGTCTTGGTAAGTTAACTGATGGTATCGCAGTTATTAAAGTTGGTGCGACAACCGAAACCGAATTAAAAGATAAGAAGTTAAGAATTGAGGATGCCTTAAATGCGACAAAAGCTGCAGTCGCAGAAGGGGTTGTATCTGGTGGAGGTCTAGCCTTAGTAGAAGCTTATAAAGCGACAAAAGACTCTATTAAATCCGATGTAACAGATGTTCAAAGAGGTATCAATATTGTCTTAGAAGCATTAAAAGAACCAATTATGCAGATTGCAGAAAATGCTGGATTTGATGGTCATGAAATCTTTGAGGCTCAACTTGATAAGAAAGCAAATATTGGTTTTGATGCTAAACATGGTGAATGGGTTGATATGTTCAAGAAGGGTATTATTGATCCTACTAAAGTAACACGTTCTGCATTATTAAACGCTGCTAGTATCTCTGGCTTATTTATCACAACAGAGGCTGCTGTAACAGAGATTCCAGAAAAGAATCCTGCACCAATGCCTCAAATGCCTGAATATTAATAAGAGAA
>CADBUH010000127.1 GCA_902797775.1 uncultured Erysipelotrichaceae bacterium
ATCAATTATGAAAATCCAATTCGTATTGAATTCTTTGATACAGAAATAGAATCCATCCGTTTCTTTGATGTCGCAAGTCAAAAGACAATCGTACCAATTAATGAAGTAAAGATTGTTCCCGCAAGTGATGTGATCTTTAGTGAAACCCAATTAAAAGAAATTCAAGAGAAAGCGAAACAATTACTTGAAAAAGAAAATGATACCTTCTTAACTTCAAATATTGAAACGGATTTAAATTTAATTGAAAGTGGAATAAGAGAACCTAGGTTATATCCGTATATGGCCTTGTTAAGTGAATGTGCTGGTATATGGGATTATATGGATCATCCTTTAATCATTTATTCCAATAAAGAAGAGATTGAAGAGAGTGTTAAAAAACTTCAAAATGAAACAACGAGCTATATCCAAGAAATGGTACAAGAGAAAAAGTATCTACCTCGATTTGCGATGTGGCATGATTTTCATCGTGTTGGAAAAGATTGTAAGGTGATTGAAGAAGATCCTTTCCAAGATAATATATCGAATATTGTAGAACTACATTTACCGAATGAATTATTGTCCAAAAAATTAAAATACATTCATAAATTAGGGAAAGTTCTATTATGCGTAGAAGAAAAAGATACAGCACGTATTTTAAATACTTGTGTTGAACAAGAAATACCTTATTACTTAATAAAAGAAGAAGAGGAATTAAAAGAAGGGATTAATATTTTAATTCATCCTCTAAGGGAAGGGTTCCACCTATTAACCCATTCATTATATGTAGTAACAGCGAATGAATTATTAGAGATTAATCGTCATCGATCTCGTTATGAAAGTAAATTCTTAAACGCAGAGATTATCAGTGACTACCAAGAATTAGAACCAGGGGACTATGTGGTTCATGCGACACATGGGGTAGGACAATATGTAGGAATGGAGACAAGAGAAATCTTAGGGTTAAAGAAAGATTTCTTAAAGATAATCTATCGAGGAAATGCGGAATTATTAGTACCCCTTGATCAATTCCGTTTAGTAAGAAAGTTTGTATCACGTGAAGGCATCGTACCTAAGTTAAATAAACTAGGTAGTGGGGAATGGGAAAAGACAAAGGCACGTATTGAAGAAAGTGTAAATGATATCGCAGAAAGATTATTAGAACTTTATTCAAATCGTACACAAAAGATTGGACATGCCTATCAGAAAGATAGTGAAGAACAAATTCAATTCGATAATGAATTTGAATATGAATTAACAAAAGACCAACAAAAAGCAGTGGAAGAAGTTAAAAAGGATATGGAATCTTCTTTACCAATGGATCGTTTGGTATGTGGAGATGTGGGATTTGGGAAAACCGAAATCGCAATACGAGCAGCCTTTAAAGCAGCCTCTGAAAATAAACAAGTCGCAATGTTATGTCCAACCACTATCCTTTCAGAACAACACGCAAAAACCTTTAAGAAACGTTTTGAAGGACATCCTTTTAAAGTGGCTGTCTTAAATCGTTTTGTGACAACACAGAATGCGAAGAAAACAATACAAGAATTAAAAGAAGGAAAGATTGATATCTTAATAGGTACACATCGTATCTTAAGTAAAGATGTCGTATTTAAAGATTTAGGATTATTAATCATCGATGAAGAGCAACGTTTTGGTGTAGAACACAAAGAAAAGATTAAAGAGTTAAAAAACGAAATAGATGTATTAACGTTAAGTGCGACACCAATTCCTAGAACACTTCAAATGTCTCTTGTGGGAATTCGACAATTATCCCAATTAGAAACACCACCAGAGAATCGATATAGTGTTCAAACATATGTAGTAGAAAAGAATAAGGGATTAATTGTAGATGCGATAGAAAAGGAACTCGCTAGAGGGGGACAAGTATTCTATCTTTATAATCGTATTGAAGATATTTATGGGATTGCGCGTAACTTACAAGAGAGTATTCCAGATGCGAAGATTGGTGTCGTACATGGAAAGATGGATCGAGAATCCATTGAAGATGTGATGTATCAATTTGTGAATAAAGATATTAATATCTTAGTTTGTACAACCATTATAGAAAACGGAATTGATATTCCAAATGCGAATACAATTCTTATTGATAACGCACATTTATTTGGTTTATCACAAATTTATCAAATTAAAGGAAGAGTAGGTAGAAGTGATCGTGTAGCCTATGCGTATTTATTAATACCTCCTCGTAAACAATTAAATGAAGAAGCACAAAAAAGACTTCAAGCTGTAAAAGAATTCGCAAAACTAGGAAGTGGTTATAAAATTGCGATGCGTGATTTAACGATACGTGGTGCAGGTGATTTATTGGGTGCTGATCAATCTGGGTTTATTGATACCGTAGGGATTGATATGTATATTGAAATGTTAGAAAACGCAATTAAGAGACAAAAGGGAGAAGTTATTGAAGAAGAGGTTGAAGTGAAACACGCCAATGTATCAACGGATACCTATATTCCTAAAAACTTCGCACCAGATGACTTCGATAAAATCTCTATGTACCAACAAATCGAAACCATTAATGATATAGAAGAACTAGATCAATACTTAGAGAATATCAAAGACCAATATGGTTCTTTCCCTGAAGAAGTAAAGAACTTATTCTTA
>CADBUH010000128.1 GCA_902797775.1 uncultured Erysipelotrichaceae bacterium
ACACACGAAATTATATACTCGGAGGCTTTTTTCATCATCTCTTCGCTTAAGCTTACGCCTCCACCCCAAGACTATCTTGGGGTTTTATTTACAAAAAAACTGATTCTAATTGAATCAGTTCTTTTTTTATTATTCATTTGGATGGAAGACTCCATTTTCATCCCACCATCCATTTTCCCAGTCTTGTTCAGGAACTGGTGCATATTTTGCGACAGTACAGGAGGTTTCTGCAGCACCTTCATAACTACCACATACTCTTACTTCTCCCCATAGATCTGCGACCCATCCAGAGAAGTAACTATTACCACTTGAAGCATTTCCGACTGGTGCACCATCTACATAGATGGTTGCCCAATAAGAACCTTCACTTCGACTACCTAACCAAGATAAATCAACTAAGCAAGTTCCCCACATATCAATGTCATTATATGGGTCATGCAGTGAGATGTTCCGTTGTCCATTCGCACATCCATACTCATCGCCACCCCATGAAATCGTAATATTACTATATTGATCATAGAAGGCACTAATACCAGTTGTGCTTCTTCCACTTGTTTCAGATTTTGCTTTGTTGTATTCTGCAGAACTTACAAGTGGGGCATTCTCTAAACCAGTTTTAGATATTTGTGAAGTAATCATAGCACCCGGATCCATCCAATCTTCTGGACGAACATGAGGGTAACTACCTCTAACGAATGTTACATTCTCAATATCAGTTGGTTCTTCAATACCTTGTGGAGGTTCATCTAAGATTTGTTCTTCGATATCTAATAACCTTCGGTTTGTATTACCAGAGATATTCAGTCGTTCTTTCGCAGTTGTGAAATAGGTTTGTTCACCAGCAACTGCCATATCATATCCAACCCATACCGCATTCGTATAATGGCTAGAACTTGCGACCATCCATTTATCTTTCATTTGTCCTTCTGGAATACCATATTGTACACCATCTGTTCCCCAGTCTGTTGTACCAGTTTTCGCATATACAGGATAATCTCTCTTTAATAACTGCATATAGTTGAAATATGGACCATAGACGTTGTTATACATTAATTGTGCTGTTAAATATGCACTACCACTACTTAGAATCTTACGGTTTTGATTCTCAGGATAATATTCTGTACCATTTGTCATAACGACTTTCTTAATCGTATGTGGTTCATTATAGACACCATGGTTAATAATCATAGCGTGAGCACCAGCAAGTTCTTTAACGGTTGTTTCAAATACTGCTCCACCAATCGCATAGGATAAGTGGAAGTTATCATTGGTCGCTCTTGAGAATCCGATGGATTGTAGGTAACTAACGACTTTTTCTTTACCAATCTTATCAACAACTTTTTCTAAGGTGAGGGTAGCAGGTATATTTAAAGACCAAGCAACCGCATCTTTAATCGTAATATCACCAGTATATTTACCACTAGCGTTAACAAGTACCATACTTTCATTAGGATACGTAATTGGTTTATCAATTAAGATTTCATCCATTGAATATCCTAAGTATTCAAAGGCTAGGGCATAGGATAATACAGGTTTTACAGAAGAACCTGGTTGTTTATAGTTCATTGTTGCACGGTTTAATAAACGAGCACCATCGTAGTTTCTTCCACCACCCATACCAATGATGGCACCATTTGTATTATCCATCGCAATAATCGCAGTTTGAATTAAATCATCTGGATATTGAATATCGGTTTCACCATTTTGAATGGAATCAATTTCGGTTTGTACTGTTTGATTTAAATAGGTATAAATTTCCATACCACGAATGGAAGGATCTGCACCAGTTAATGCCATTGCTTCTTCTAATGCTGCATCAATATAGGATTGATAAGCAGAATCTTCTTGTACAATACGCATTTCACCAGCTAATAAATCTTCAACACGTACATTCATCGCTACATCACGTTCTTCTTCTGTAATATAGCCATGATAGGCCATCATTCGTAATACTTTATTACGACGTTCTGTCGCTTCTTCTAAATGGTAATAAGGGTTATATCCATTTGGTAAGTTAATAATACCCGCTAACATTGCAGCTTCAGGTAAGTTCAATGAACTACTATCTTTTCCAAAATAATAGATGGAAGCTTTTTGAACACCACGGATATGACCACCAAAGTTTAGACGGTTCATATATAATTGGAAGATTTCTTTTTTATTAATGAAACGTTCTAGTTTAATCGCTAAGAAGATTTGTTGAACTTTATATTCAATGGATTTCGTACGTTCTACAGAAGCATCACCAGCATCCGTTGTAAAGTAAGTGTTCTTTACTAACTGCATTGTAAAAGTAGAACCACCTTGAGAGAAGTTACCATTCTTTAAGTTTTCAATGGCAGCTTTTGTGAAACGTGGTATATCAAATCCAAAGTGTGTAAAGAAACGAGAGTCTTCAATAGATAAGAAAGCATCAACTAATGATTCAGGACATTGATCATAGGTGATATTCTCTCTTAAATAAACACCAATCTCTGTAATAACTTCACCTTTATCATCATAAATTAGAGAAGATTCTTCCCCAACAAAGTCCGCTATCTCTAAATCAGGTGCAGTACTAACCATACGATTCACAATATTTAATCCAACTAATCCTATGGTGATCATCGCAATCAATAATAAAATCATGATTATATTACATATGCGTAATACGATAAATTTTCTTCTTCTTTTTTTCTTTTCTTTTTGTTTCTTTTCAATCTGTTCTGGTGTTTCGTGAACAATATTATAAATAATCGTATCATCATCTACGATTTCACTATCGTCTAATCGAGGTATCACTTTTTCGATTGGCTTTTGTTCATTCAACTCGTTTTTTCTTTCGTTTTCTGTCATAAATCCCCCGTGACAATTAAATATATTATCATAAATTTCTATATATTTTTAATAAATATTATTAAGATGAAAAAATCTCTATTTGAAACGTGATAAAATAGGGCTATGGCAACACATTTATTTGTTCGAAGTGGCTATACAGTACTAAATAGTACGATTTCAATCCAAGAATTAGTTTCCTATACAAAACAATTGGGTTATCAATCGATTGCGTTATGTGATCACAATGTTATGTATGGAAGTGTATTTTTCTATGATTGTTGTATAAAAGAGGGGATAAAACCAATCATAGGGATGGAAGTAGATTGCCAATATGAAGATAAAAAAGTCCCATTTCTTCTTTTAACGAAAGATAATACTGGTTACAAAAACTTAATGAAATTAAGTAGTTTAATAAATGAAAAATCGGTTATTTGTGCGAGTATTGAAGAACTTCAACAATATAGTGATCACTGTTTTGTGATTGCGTATGGAGAAGGGGGAATATTTGATTCTTTAATTCTCAATGAACAAGATGAAGAAGTTTTAAAAGGTTTAAAACAATTAAAAGAATATTTTCCTTCTATTTATATCGCTTTATCTTATCAAGAAACCTCTTTATGGCAACGTCTTAATAAATGGTTAAAAGCGAAATGTCAGGTTCTATCAATACCTACCATAGCCTTAAATAAGATTTATTACTTAAAAAAAGAAGATGCAGAAGCGTATCGTATTTTAAATGGAATTCGAGATTCTAAAACAATTCATGATAAGAGTCTACAACGACTTGATGGTAGATATGTATTATCAAAAGAAGAGATGGATTCTTTATATGAAAAAGATGATTTAGTAAATACGGACCAAATCGCTGAATTATGTAATGTTGATTTAAGAATTGAAAAATCAGATTTACCTTCTTTTCCAATTCCTACTTCCCATACACCAATTCAGTATCTTACAACCTTATGTTTAGCAGGTTTAAATAAACGATTTGATTCAAAACCTAAGAAAGAATATCTTGATCGTCTTAAATATGAATTATCGGTCATTGATAAGATGAACTTCTCTAACTATTTTTTGATTGTGTATGATTATGTGAAATTTGCGAAATCCATTGGGATTTATGTTGGACCAGGTAGAGGAAGTGCGGCTGGTTCACTTGTTTCCTATTGTTTAGGTATTACGCAAATAGACCCAGTTAAATATGATTTAATGTTTGAACGCTTCCTTAATCCGGAACGTATTAGTATGCCAGATATAGATATTGACTTCCAAGATAATCGTAGACAAGAAGTGATTGATTATATCTTTGATAAATATAATGAGAATCATGTGGCAAATATTATTACTTTTGGAACCTTAGCTTCGAAACAAGTTATTCGTGATGTAGGAAAAGTATTAACGATTCCACAAAGAAATATAGAAATGGTTTCGAAACTGATTTCAAGTGATTTATCTTTGAGTGAGAATCTAAAAACAAATTCGAAACTTAATGAAATTGTAAAAGCAGATGAAACGTTACAAAAACTATTTTCAATCGCTATTAAATTAGAAGGTTTACAACGTCATTCAAGTACACATCCTGCAGGTATCATTATGAGTTCCTTACCAATTAATGAAGTAATACCTACAATACGTGAAACCGAAGGAATTAAGACCTCTCAATACCAAGCAAATTTCTTAGAACGTTTTGGATTAATTAAAATGGATTTCTTAGGTTTAAGAAACTTAACGATTATGCAACAAGTTGTGGATAAGATTAAAGAAAAGAATCCATCTTTCAAATTAGCGGATATTCCATTCGATGATAAGAAAACGTATCAGCTCTTTCAAAGAGGAGATACGATTGGGGTATTCCAATTTGAATCCGATCAAATGAAGCGTTTACTAATCGATTTACATCCACAAACCTTTGATGAAGTATGTGCTTGTTTAGCATTATATCGACCTGCATCCAAAGATAATCGAGCGATTTATATTCATAATAAGAAACATCCTGAATCCATCCATTATCTTTCTTCTGAATTAGAACCAATCTTAAAAGAAACCTATGGTGTCATGGTATTCCAAGAGCAAGTTATGCGTACTTCAATCGTGGCGGGAGGTTTTTCAGTTGGTGAAGCAGATCGTATTCGTAAAGCAATCACAAAGAAGAATCCTGAAGAGATGCTCGCAATAAAAGATTCTTTCCTACAAGGTTGTATTCGTAATGGATATTCCGAAAAAGATGCGAATGAACTATTTAATGCGATGGAAAAATTCGACGGATATGGCTTTAATAAAGCTCATTCCTATGCATATGGATATCTAGCTTATCAATTGGCTTATTTAAAAGCGAATTATCCTGGTTACTTCTATACAGCATTATTAGATAGTGTCATAGGAGATGAAACAAAAACACGTCAATATATTGAAGAATGCCAAAGAAAAAATATCCAAATTCTATATCCTGATATCAATGAAAGTTATACAACCTATCATTACCAAAACAATCAAATTCGTTTACCTTTATCCTGTATTAAAAACATTGGAAACCATGTGGCAAGTCAAATCATCAAAGAAAGAGAAGCAGGTATATATAAAGACTTCTTTGACTTTGTTGCACGTTGTAGTTTATTAAAGATTAATAAGAATCATATTGAAAATTTAATACATGCGGGTGCTTTAGATTGTTTAAAAGAGAATCGTTCTACACTTATAAATGGATTGGATGATGCGATAAATTATTCGGAACTTGTAAAGATTGAACAAAATGGAATTCAAACAATCAATCTAGGTTTAGTTTCGAAACCGAACTTAACGAAAATAAAAGAGAATTCAATTATACGTATTCAAAATGAAATGAATACATTAGGTTTCTATTTAGGTACTTCCTTAATTAAAGAAGAAAGAAATCAATTAAATATTCAAGAATCTACTATTCATGAAATAAAACAAAATAATGGATTTGCGAAATCCTTTGGTTTAATTGTATCCATCCAAGAACGTAAAACAAAAAAGGGAGATTTAATGGCTTTCTTGAAAGTAATCGATGAAACAGAAGATATTAAGTTATTAATTATGCCAAACTTATATCGTACCGAAAAAGATAAGTTGAAAGAAGGAAAGTATATTCTATTTCGTGGTAAAATACAAAACAACGATGAGTGTATTGTCAATGAGATAACGTATTATTAATTGGTGAGGGATTTATGGCGAAATTATTGATTGTAGATGATGAAAAAAATATACGTGAAGTTGTGCGCGAATATGCACAATTAAATGGGTATGAAGTAGAAGAAGCTGCAGATGGAATTGATGCGGTAGCTTTAGTAGAACGCAATGATTATGATTGTGTTATTTTAGATGTCATGATGCCAAAACTAGATGGTTTTTCTGCTTGTAAACAAATCAAATCTCTTAAAAATATTCCTATTATTATGTTATCTGCTAGACAAGATGAATATGATAAGTTATTTGGGTTTGAACTTGGTGTAGATGATTATGTATCGAAACCTTTCTCACCAAAAGAATTAATGGCACGTGTAAAAGTTGTTGTAGAACGTGTACATAAGATTAAACACGATGATGATTTATTACAATTTGAAGGTCTATCTATTGATATTAAAGGTAGAGTTGTAACAGTTGATGGGACAAAAGTTAATCTAACACCGAAAGAAATTGATTTATTAATCTATATGGCTAAAAATCGTAATATTGCTTTATCTCGTACAAAACTTTTAGAAGAAGTATGGAATTATGATTACTTTGGGGATGATCGTACGGTGGATGCACATATAAAGATGTTACGACATAATTTAGGTAAATATAGACATTATATTGTTACTGTAAGAGGAATGGGGTATAAATTTGAAGCTTGATCGTCATGGCATGCGCTTTATCATCTGGATATTCTATTTTGTATTCTCAATAGCGATTGTTGTACTATTGGGTGTTTTACAGTTCTCTTTAATAAAACCATATTATCGTACAAATCAAATCCGTATGGTTCAACATGTATCAGATGAAATACAAGAATATGTTATTAATGAAAAAAGTACACCAGATAGTTTATCAAAAGCGACACAAATAACAGTAGATAATAATGTTTGTGTTGTTCTTTATAATGATCAAGGAAGAATTATTTATGATGTTGATAGTTTAGGTGCAGGTTGTGCTTTTCATGTGACAAAAGCTGCGATTGAAGATGCACCGATTTCTATTTATGATCCAAATGAATTAAAAACGTATCTCAATGAACATAATGGTGAATCATCATTTAATATTACAAATAAACGTACGCAACAAGAGATGGTTATCTATGGTAGAAAGATTTCTGCTAACTTAGGAAACTTCTATCTCTTTGTGAATTCTCCATTAGAACCAGTCGATAATATTGTTTCTTTCTTTTCCCAACAATATGTCCTCTATACAATCATCATCATCGCACTTGCTTCTTTATTCTCTTTCTTTATTTCAAATCGTCTTGCAAAACCAATCGTTAATATGAAAAAAGAAGCTACTAAACTCACAAATGCGAACTATGATGCAGTCTTTGAAGGTGGAGGCTTTACGGAGACAAAAGAACTGGCTTCTACATTAAATGGTGCGACTGAAAAATTATCAAAAATTGATGAATTAAGAAAAGATTTAATTGCGAATGTATCGCATGATATTAAAACACCTCTTACAAGTATTAAAGCTTATGCAGAAATGATAAAAGATATCTCTGGTGAAAATGCAGAAAAGAGAAATGAACATCTTAATGTCATCATTCAAGAAGCAGATTATTTAGACCATCTTGTATCCGATATGAGTGAATTATCGAAAATGCAATCAGGCAATTATACCTTGCATTATTCGAACTTTGACTTAGCTGAAAAAATAAGAGATATTGTCTATTTAAATGAAGTTTTAATTAAAGAAGGGAATCTAAATGTTCATATTGAAGTTCCTGATGAATTAACTGTATACGCTGATGAAATTAAGATATCTCAAGTTATCTATAACTTTTTATCGAACGCTATTAAACATACTCCAGAAGGTAAAAACATATGGATTAAAGCCTTCTTATTGGATGATGAAGAAACAGTACGAGTTGAAATTATTGATGAAGGGGAAGGTATTGCGAAAGAAGATTTACCTTATATTTGGGATCGTTACCAAAAATCCAGTAAATCATTCTCTCGAAGTTTATCAAGTACTGGACTAGGTTTATCCATTGTAAAAGCGATCTTAGATACCCATCACGCAAAATATGGAGTTATTTCAGAAATAGGGGAAGGTTCTACTTTCTGGTTTGAAATATCCTCGCCAAAGGAAGCAGAAGATGATCAAAACTGATTATTTACCAAATACATCTTTTTCGATTCTACAAGATTCAAATCAATACCATTTTAATAGTGATACAACCTTATTAGGACAATTTCTAAAGATTAGAAGAAAAGATCATGTATTAGATATTGGATGTAATAGTGGTGCATTAATGCTCTATGCTTCTCTTGGTCATCCATCTCTTTTATGTGGAATTGATTTATTTGAGGAAACGATTGAGATTGCGAAAAGAAATATGGAATTAAATCATATTGAGGCAGAACTCTATGTATCTGATCTAAAAGACTTCCAACATGATGTCTTTGATGTATTAATTTGTAATCCACCTTATTTTTCTACGAATAAACAATCTTTAAAGAATGACAATAAATATAAAAAGGCAGCACGTCATGAAGATTATTTAACATTAAAAGATCTTTTCTATCATTCCAATCGTTTATTAAAGGATTTTGGGTATTTATATCTTGTGCATCGCCCAGAACGTTTCAATGATTTAATTGTTGAAGCAAGAAGGAATGGACTCTCTCTTTGTGAACTGCAAATTGTCTATGATAAAAAAGCAAAAAAAAGTCGTACTCTTTTATTAAAATACCGTAAATCGAAATCCTCACAAGTATCAATTTTAGAACCTCTTTATATTTAATAAGGATATTTGACAAATAATAATAGTTAGTTTATTCTAACTATGTTAGTTAAAACTAACTAGGAGGATTTAATGATGCCATTATTATTTGCGAATATTGGAGAAG
>CADBUH010000129.1 GCA_902797775.1 uncultured Erysipelotrichaceae bacterium
AAATAAGATTGTTGGAACCATCGCTATGACATTATTAGCTCTATCACTCTTATTAACCGTGATTGATTATTTTTGTTTTGATCGTTCTTTCTATAAGAATCAATATCGTATTAATCAAACTACCGAATATACAAATATGAATGAAGAAGACTTAATGAAGGCTACGGATACGTTACTGGATTATTTAAGAGATAAACGTGATGATATCAAAGTAGAAGGGATAGTAAATGGAGCTGTAAGAGAAATCTATGATGAAAGAGAAACACTTCATATGGTGGATGTGAAAGCACTCTATTTAAATGTTATAAAGGTAAGAAATTGGATTAGTATGATAGGAATAGGTGCTTTACTTCTATCTTTATTCTTTTATAAAGGGAATAAATATTATTTTTTAAGAGGATGTTTTAATAAAGGAATCACAATATTATTCTTAATTGTGATTGCGATTTTACTATATGCATTAGCGGACTTTAATCGTTTCTGGACCAATTTCCATCATGTCTTCTTCACAAATGATTTATGGTTATTAGATCCAAATATATCCATTATGATTAATATGTTTCCAGAACAATTCTTCCGTGCGATTGTATTACGTATTATCTTTTGGTATTTAGGTATAATATTGGTACTATGGAGTGTATTAAATATTCCATATTATAGGAGTATAAAAGGATGAATCATATTGTCTTATATGAACCTGAAATACCACAAAACACAGGGAATATTATGAGAACCTGTATGGCTTTTCATGCGGATTTACATTTAATTGAACCATTAGGTTTCTATTTAGATGAAAAACATTTAAAACGTGCTGGTATGGATTATCGTGATGAAATATCCATTTATACATATGCAAACTGGGAAGAATTCAAAAAGAAAAATGAGGGTGAATTCTATTATTTCACACGTTATGGACATAAAACACCAGATGAATTTGATTATTCGGATTGTAATAAAGAAATCTATTTAGTCTTTGGGAAAGAAAGTACAGGTATTGATAAACATATCTTAAAAGAGAATTTAGATCGTTGTATAAGAATACCAATGGTGGAAGATGCGAGAAGTTTAAACCTTTCCAATTGTGTAGCGATATGTCTCTATGAAGTCATATCTCAACAAGGATATCTGAACTTATCAAAGGATGAAGTGATTAAAGGGTCTGATTTTTTAGACCAATTCTAGAGAATTGAATATAATAGTAGGTGTAGGTTATATATGATTGAAACGATTAGTGATTTTTTATCAGTATTTATTATGGGATTGATTGCGATATATTGTGTAATCTATTTTTATCATGTAAGTATTAAGCATCGTGAAGAGAATATGAAAAGTATTGAATCACGCTATTATCGCTATTATGAAGGATTAGATGATGGTGGAGATGAAGATGAAAACGAACCGTATTATGAAGATTAAATCTTCAAAAAAGAAACTACTCATGATTTCCTATGATAAAAAGAAGAAACAATCCATCTGTCTTTATGAAGGAAATAAAGAAAAAAGGGTAGCACTTAAGCCTTATCAAATACTAGAGGAATTATGTTTAAGAAATGGAAGCTCTTATGAAGGTAGAAAAGAGTCTTTTTGTTTTATAACGGGTGCTAGACAAAAACCAGGTATCTTAATTAGTGAACGAACACAGGATATCTATTTTCCTACGGCTTCTAAGAAGAATGAGGATTGTGTTTGGATTTTATATAATCAGGTCTTTAAAGTGAAAAGTATAGATTCAATGAACGCTAGGATACTATTTTTAGATGGTACAAAAGTGAATATCCCTTATGATTCAAGAATACTTATTAAACAACTGAAACGTTGTGCACTATTTTTGGATGGTATTAATTTAGTTGAGTAGGGTATAATATTTTTAGGATGATCAAATTCGAAAGGTAGGTGGTTAATATGAAAGAATGTCCGCGAAGTAGTAAATATATTTTTAAGTTAACCACAGACAAGGAGAATTATGATGGAACAAAAGGATGAAAAGAATCTTGAGTTATTTCGAGATTATTTAAAAAACAAACAATATACTTTACTACGTGGTAAAGCAGCAGATATGAACGAAGCGGATTTAGCAGCCATTATGGAAATGATGGAAGATGATGACATGCTAAAGATGTTTCGTCTTTTTCCGAAGGAATTAGCTGCAGATGTATTCTCTATGCTTGAGCATGATAGCCAAGAATATATCATTACTTCCTTATCCGAAAAAGAAGCAGGTGTAATTATTGATAACTTGTTCGCAGATGATGCGACAGACTTATTAGAAGAGATGCCTGCGAATGTCGTAAAACGTATATTATCGAACGCAAAACCAGAAACTAGAAATGATATTAATCATCTTCTTCAATATCCGGATGATTCAGCTGGTTCAATTATGACCACTGAATTTATGGATTTAAAAGAAAATATGACGGTTAAACAAGCCATTGATCGTATACGTACAAAAGGTATTGATTCAGAAACCGTTAATGTTTTATATATTTTAAATCCAAAACGATTACTATTAGGAACCATTGGCTTAAGAAGTTTAATTATGCATGATCCTGATGATGTGATTGGGGATTTCATGGAAGATGATGTAATTTCTTGTACAACTTCTACAGACCAAGAGAAGGTCGCTCAAATCTTTAAGAAATATGACTTTACTGCTTTACCTGTAGTCGATAAAGAAAATCGTATGGTTGGTATCATAACGGTCGATGACGTTATGGATATCATGGAAAAAGAAACAACCGAAGATATGGATAAGATGGCTGCGATTATTCCAAATGATAAACCATACTTAAAAACAACTGTCTTTGAAACATGGAAGAAAAGAATTCCATGGTTGATGTTGATGATGATCTCTGCGACGTTTACTGGAAAAATCATTACGAGTTTTGAAGGGGCGTTAAGTAAATTTATTATCTTAACAGCTTATATTCCAATGTTGATGGATACTGGTGGTAACTGTGGTAGCCAGGCTTCTACTGAAGTTGTACGTAGTTTATCCATTGGACAAATTAGTTTAAAAGATTGGTTAAAAGTAGTTTGGAAAGAAATGCGTGTTGGTTTATTATGTGGTGCTACTTTAGCGTTTGTTAATTTCTTAAAGTGTATATTCTTAGACCATGTTAGTGTCACAATCGCAATCATTATCTGTAGTACAATCATATTCTGTGTGTTCTTTGCGAAATTAATTGCGTCTTGTCTTGTCATGATTGTGACACGTATGAAACTAGATGCAGCGGTCGTTGCTTCTCCAATGTTAACTACAATTATTGATGCAATTTCTTTAACAATTTACTTCTCAATCTCAACTGTACTTTTAGGTCTATAAAAAAAATATTATGTTTTATCATTAATGTTTGGTGTAAAATATAAATAACAAGCAGGTGGAAGAGGGTGAAATAATGATCGTGATTTATACATCACCTGGTTGTGCTGGCTGTAGGAAATTGAAGTCTTGGCTCAAGGATAAATCAATTGACTATGTAGAAAAGAATATTTTTAAAGTGTTGTTAAATCCTAAGGAGATTAAACATCTTTTAATGCGTAGTGAGAATGGTACAGATGATATTATTTCTAAGCGCTCTAAGATAATTGTTGAAAATAAAATTGATATTGATTCCATGTCTATTGATGAACTGATTATGTTTATTAAAAATAATCCTAGTATTTTAAAACGTCCTATTATTTTAAATGAACATAATTTTCAAGTTGGTTATGATGCAGAAGAAATTGATGCATTTAAACCATCTGAATTAATTAAAATTGCCGCAAGTTTCTGTAATGAATCTTGTGTAAACTGGGAAGGTTGTGCTCTTGTTAGACAAAGAGAAGCTGTCCCTGAAGATGAAAACTCAAAATGTATTAAAGAAGTACATTAAATAAGCCATTTTTCTCCTTTTCTTGTATAATAGTTTCTATGAAAGTTTTAGTTGGATTATCGGGTGGCGTTGATAGTGCCATCGCTGCTTTTTTATTAAAGGAAAAAGGGTATGATGTTACCTGTGCTTTTATGCGCAATTGGGACTCTTTAACAAATGGTGATATAGAGGGAAATCCAACTTTAGATAATGATATTTGTACCCAAGAAGAAGACTATAATGATGCAAAGGCAGTTGCGGATAAACTCGGATTACCTTTATTAAGAGTTGATTTTATTAATGAATATTGGGATGAAGTGTTCCAAACTTTTTTATCGGAATATAAAAAAGGAAGAACACCTAACCCAGATATCTTATGTAATCGCTATATTAAATTCTCTCATTTTTTAGATTTTGC
>CADBUH010000130.1 GCA_902797775.1 uncultured Erysipelotrichaceae bacterium
CAAAGAAGAAAAAACTAGATTGTTCATCTGCTGAGTTCTTAACCATTGATGAAGGGCTATGTGTTCAAATCATGCATCATGGTTCCTTTGATGATGAACCTGCTACAGTAGCGTTAATGGACGATTATCTATCGCAAAACGGATATGTGAACGATTTGTCGAAGATACGATTGCATCATGAAATCTATATGTCAGATGCGAGAAAGGTTCCGCCAGAAAAGTGGAAGACAGTTATTAGACATCCCATAAAAAAGAAATAAGCAAATTATAAGTTTGTATATGCCAAAATATGCGAAAATATGCGGCTTTCGAGAAAAAGACAGGTCGGTCTGCCAAATCTCGGAAATGGCGCAAAACCCTTGCAAAACATGGCATATGAACGCATAGAAAGGCATTTGAAAGATATGATAAAAATCCTATTCGTTTGCCACGGCAACATATGTAGAAGCCCAATGGCTGAATTTATCTTAAAGGATCTTGTAGAAAAAGAAGGACTACAAGAGTATTTTGAAATTGAAAGTGCTGCTACTAGTAGAGAAGAGTTAGGTAATCCAGTACATCCAGGGGCAAAAAGAAAACTATATGAACATGGAATTCATTCTGATGGAAAATACGCAAGACAAATGACTTATGCAGATTATGAATATTATGATTATTTAATAGGGATGGATGAATGGAATATAAGGAATATGAAACGTATCTGTGATGGAGATCCAGACCATAAAATATCGATGCTATTAAGTTATACAGGTAAAAATGAAGAAGTAGAAGATCCTTGGTGGGATGAGAACTTTGAACGTGCTTGGCAACAGATTTCACGAGGATGTGAAGCTTTGCTAGAATATTTAAAAGGACAAATATATGAAAATACTAAATGATGAAACCTATCAAGAACTAGTAAAGACGATTAAGGATAGAAAAAAGGATATAAAACCTTTTATGATTGCGATTGATGGAAGATGTACTTCTGGTAAATCATCTTTAGCATTAAGACTAGCAGAAGATTTTCATGCAAGTGTTGTACATATGGATGATTTTTTCTTGCGTATGTCCCAAAGAACAATAGAACGTTATCATGAACCTGGTGGAAATGTAGATCGAGAAAGAGTAAAAGAAGTGTTAGAATCTCTTTCAAAAGGTGAGGATGCACATTACCAACCATTTGATTGTACAACCTTTGAATTAGGTGAAGAAGGTATCTTACCTTGTACGGATGTAATTATTGTTGAAGGAAGTTATAGTTTACATCCTGAACTTCAAAAGTATTATCATTATCGAATCTTTTTAACAATTCCCCCTGAAGAACAACTTCAACGGGTTAAAGAAAGAGATGGCATAGAGAAACTAGAGATGTTTGAAAAGAAGTGGATTCCTTTAGAAGAACTATATTTTAATACCTTTCATGTTGAGGAAATATGTGAAGAAGTATTTTCAACCTTGGGATAATTTATATTAAAATAAAAGAAGGAGTAAAGGAGAATTATAAAATGACATCTAGAATGACACATGAATTTGAATCAGGCATTCCAAAGTTAGGGTTTGGTATGATGAGACTTCCTCGTGTGGAGGGGAGTGATGTAATTGATATAGATCAAACTTGCATCATGGTGGATGAATTTCTATCTGCAGGGATGAAATATATTGATACCGCCTTTGTTTATGAAGGATCTGAAGAAGCTGTAAGAAAAGCACTTGTTGATAGACATCCTCGTAGTGACTATTTACTTGCGACAAAACTAAATGCAGGTATGTTATGTCATGATGAAGAAAGTGCGAAACAACAATTCTACACAAGTTTAGAAAGAACGGGTGCTGGATACTTTGATTTCTATTTATTACACGCAATTTCAAAGAATAATATTGATAAATATAATGAGTATCATATTTGGGATTTTGTAAAAGAATTAAAGGAAAAAGGTTTAGTTCGTAATTATGGATTCTCTTTCCATGATTCTCCAGAAATGTTAGATCAATTATTAACAGAACACCCAGATGTTAGTTTTGTACAACTACAAATCAATTATGCAGACTGGATTAACCCACATGTTAAATCAAGAGATTGCTATCTAGTTGCTAGAAAGCATAATAAACCGATTGTCGTTATGGAACCAGTAAAAGGTGGAACTTTAGCAGATCCACCAGAAAAGGTAAAAGAACTCTTTGATGCCTATAATCCAGAAGTTTCTTATGCATCTTGGGCAATTCGCTTTGTTGCTAGTTTAGATGGAATCTTAACTGTATTAAGTGGTATGTCTAATGTTGCACAAATGAAAGATAATTTATCTTATATGAGAGGATTTGAACCATTAACAGAAGAAGAAGTTAAAGTGATTCAACAGGCACAAGAAGCAATTGCATCTGTTCCACAAATTGCATGTACGGCATGTCATTATTGTACAGAAGGATGCCCAATGAACATTGATATTCCAGGTATATTTAGAGCCTATAATGAATACCTTCTCTATAATGACTTGGAGGATGCAAAAGGTTCTTATAACTTTAGAACTAAGAATGGTGGAAAAGCATCCGAGTGTATCAAGTGTGGAGCTTGTGAACAACAATGTCCTCAACACCTAGAAATCCGTGATTTACTAGAACAATGTGCATCTACATTTGAATAATGAAACAAAGGCCGCAAGGCCTTTTGTTATAATAGGTGCATGGAACGTTATCTTTCTTTTCCATTCTATTGTAAGAAAACCTATGGATATAAAATATTCCGTATTCCTTTAAATGCGAATATGACTTGTCCTAATCGAGATGGTTTATTAGATACAAGAGGTTGTATTTTTTGTAATGGAAGTGGAGATTTTTCTTCCATTTATCAAGGAGAAAAGATTCATCTAGAAGATTATCCTTATGTTCATCAAAAGGATAAAAATGCTAAATACATTGGATATTTTCAAGCGTATACAAATACCTATGCACCAATTGAAGTGTTAAGAAAGTTATATACAAGTGCGCTTGAAGATTCTCTCTTATGTGGTATTTCCATTGCGACTAGACCCGATTGTTTACAAGAGGATGTATTAGTTTTATTAAAGGAATTAAAAGAGAAGTATCCAAATAAACTCATTTGGGTTGAACTTGGCTTACAATCCATCCATGAGAAAAGTGCGCTTTGGATGCGTAGAGGATATCCGTTAGAAGTATTTGATGAAGCAGTAAAGAATCTTCAAAACTTGGGTATTGATGTGATTGTACATATTATTCTTGGTTTACCTATGGAAACAAAAGAAGATGTTCTGCAAACGATTCATCATCTAAACGGATTACACATTAACGGAATAAAACTTCAACTGCTCCATGTATTAAAAGAGACAGATTTAGAAAAGGAATATCTCGAAGGAAAGATGCAACTATTATCAAAAGAAGCGTATATTGATTTAATTTGTGATTGTATTGGACATTTAGATAAAAATATTGTGATTCATCGCTTAACAGGAGATGGGAAACAAAGTGAACTTATAGCACCTCAATGGTCCTTAGAAAAAAGAAAGATTTTAAATGAAATACAGAAGAAACTAAAAGAAAGAAATATTATTCAAGGCTGTTATATAATGGATTAGAAGTATGAAAATAGCACACTTAGCAGATTTACATTTAGGAAAAACATTAAGTCATTTATCTTTTATTGATGAGCAAATATCGATATTAAATCAAATTGTTCATATATTAGAAAAAGAAAAGATAGATGTTCTTTTAATTGCGGGCGATATTTATGATCGACCAATTCCTTCTGCCGAAGCCACTAAGCTCTTAAGTACTTTTTTAGGTAAACTTCATAAGAAAAATATAAAAGTTATTATGATTGCGGGCAATCATGATAGTGCAGATCGCTTAGAATATGCTTCAAATCTTTTGAATGAAATGGATTTGTATATTCGAGGAAATTATGAAGGGAAAATTGAACCAATTATATTTGAAGATGAATATGGAAGCGTGAATTTCTTTCCAATTCCATATATAAGACCAAGTATGATAAATCGTTATATTGAGCAAGAAGATGAAAAGATTCATAGCTATGATGAAGCTTTTACGTATCTTATGAAGCAATTAAAGATTAATAAAAAAGAACGTAATATTGTGCTTAGTCATCAATTTGTGACAGGAGCACAAATTGATCCAAATAGTTCAGAAGAATTAATTGTAGGAGGATTAGATGAGATTAGTGCGAAACACTTTGAGATATTCGACTATACTGCCTTAGGTCATATTCATCGCCCTCAAAAAGTTCAAAAGGAAACAATCCGTTACGCAGGAACACCTCTTAAATACTCTTTTGGGGAAGCAAACCAAACAAAAACGCTTCCTATTATCACATTAAAAGAAAAAGGAAATATCGAAATCGAGTATATTCCTTTAGAACCAAAAAGAGATTTAATAGAACTAAAAATGGAATATAAAGAACTTCTTAAAAAAGAAGTTATAGAACAATATAAAGATCATTATCTACATATTATTCTAAAAGATAAAGATTTAATTGAAGACGCTTCTCGTGTCCTAAGAATACAGTATCCATATTTATTGAAACTAGATTATGAACATATCTTCAGTAGTGAAATCTATAATCCAATTACTTTAGAAGAAAGAGAGACAAAAACTCCATTTGAATTATTCTCTGAATTCTATGAATTAAGAAATGGAGAAAAGATGTCTTCCGAACAAGAATCCTATCTTCAAAAGGTATTGGAAGAACTAGAAGGGGGAATGGAATCATGAAACCTCTTCGTTTAGTCATGTCTGCGTTTGGACCTTACGCAAAGAAAGAAGTGATTGATTTTACAAAACTAGGAGAAAGTGGTTTATACCTTATTACAGGTAATACTGGTGCAGGAAAAACGACTATTTTCGATGCGATTTGTTATGCATTATATGGCGAAACAAGTTCAGAAGGAAAAAAGGCAGAGATGATGCGATGCCAATATGCAGATCCTAGTATAGAAACATATGTAGAATTAGAGTTCTTATATCAAAATAAAATCTATCGCATTATAAGAAATCCAGAATATACAATCTTAAAAACACTTAAAAATGGAACCCAAAAGGAATCCACAAAAGTAAGTAAAGCAGAACTATATTATCCAGATGGTAGTACGGTTGATAAAAGGGTTACCGATGCGGTTATTGACTTACTAGGAATGACACGGAAGCAATTCACAATGATAGCGATGATTGCGCAAGGAAAATTCCAAGAATTATTAACTGCTGATACAAATCGTAGAAATGAAATATTCCGTGAATTATTTCATACAGAAATATATCGTCATCTTCAAGAAAGACTTTTTTCAGATGCAAAAAATAAAAGTGAAGAGGTAAAGGGAATAAGAAACGCACTTCAATTATCGTTTGGAAAGATTGATTGTGGAGAGGATGAAGATAGTTTAAAACAATTAAAAGAGATTCAAGAACAAGAAGATGGTTTTGTGTTGGAACACGTAACAACATTATTGAATCACTTAATTAAACAAGATAAACAACAATATAAAGAGGTTGATGCAAAATATAAAGAAGAAGAAAAGAGATTACAATCTCTTAGAGAAACAGTTGCACAAGAAGGGAACCTCATAGAAATCATTCAAAAAAGAGAAAAGCAAAAAGAAGCATTACCTATTATCAAATCACAATTAAAGGATGCAAAAACAGAAGTTTCAAAATTAGAGAAGGATCATATTAAAGATACAATCCAAAAAAAGAAAACAGAATATGAGATTCTTCATAAAGATTTTGAGTCTTATGATTTATTGGATTCTTTAAGAAATGAGCAAGAAGTAGATGCAAAAGAAATTAAAAAGAAAGAGGCAACGATAAAATCCAAGCAAGCTTTATTAGAAAAGATAGAAGTTAAACAAAAGAAAGCACAAGAAGAAATAAAAGACTTAAAAGAGATCTCTACAATAGTATTAAAAGCGAAGAATGAAAGAGATGATATTAAGACACAACTCGATCAATTTAAGGAATTCAAAGAACTAGAAGAAACAATTAAAGATAATAAAGAATTAAAAAAAGAAAAAGAGAAAGAATTTAAACAACTAGAACATTCCTATCAAATTCAAAACAATCA
>CADBUH010000131.1 GCA_902797775.1 uncultured Erysipelotrichaceae bacterium
AGGAACTTTTACCAATATTGTATATTCAAACATCTGATCAAAATAACCTTCGTCATGCGCACCTAAAATATCATGAACTTTACCATTTACATATTTCTCAGGTTGAACAACATCAACAGTAACAATATTACTCTTATAAGTAGAGTCTGGTTTATGTCCGCGTTTTACAATGTAATCAGCTTGGTTTTTAACACCCGAATGAGGTTCCATAGCTTCTATTACAGGATAGTTGTAACCACCTCTAAGTTCATTAAAATCTACATCTTCTCCAACCCAAGAAGGCTGTTGGTTAGGTGCTTCATTAAAAACGCCCTGTGTTTTAAAGTAACCTTCTAATGGTTTATTTGCATCATCATAAACCGTATTATTGTTTGTAGTGCGTACCTGTCCACTGGTTGAAGTATACTTTGTCTGACCACCAGCTAGTTCTGTCTTCCACCATTGTCCATCGCCATCTATACAAAACTGATAGAACTTACCACCAGAAGTCTTTGCATAATAACGATTATTTTTTGTTCTTAGACTTGTAACAGTTTCGTTATTACTTTCAAGATACTTATCAAGTCTACCAAGAATTGTATTATCAATTTCACCTTGTTTTGACTCTTCTTTACTTATCCAGCCATTTTCAGAATTATGGATTTTATTAAGTTCGCGGTATTGTGGTTTGATAGCTGCATAGAATTTTACTCTGACCCATTTGCCTCTTACAGCAGCTATAGAAGAACTTTCATCTATCTTTATATATAATGTGTTACCACTGATGTTTTCAGCAGGTAAATCTTCAACATTATTTGGATCAACAGGAGCATCACCAATAATAACATTACCTGCATTCATTGGATTAGTCCCCGTGCCTCCTGGAACATCCTTACTAAACACAGTGAAACCACTATTTGCAGCAACAGTACCACTTTCATCTCCTATATGAATGTTATCATCAAATATTACTAATTGTTTGAAATTATCGTCATTTTTAATCATATAGAAGTTTCGAGATCTGTTTCTTTCGGTCTGGAATGCGTTGTTTAAATTTCCATCTGAATCAAACTGTTCTACATCTGTGTTAGTTACAAACATCAGCGAATCTTCCAAAGTATCATATATGATAACTTCTGTTGCATCAATTGGTACATAAGCCATAATTTCATACTCGAATTTTTCATCATAGCTATATAGTTCTTCATGAACAACACTATTTATATATTTTTCAATTGTTTCGTTAGTATTAATTACATCCTGCTCAAATCTAGCAAGAGAGAATTTAATATTATAACCTTCTTGATTAAGTTCTTGTCCTACAGAGCCAGTTACTCCTATATGAAGATCTCTTTTTCCAAACTGTTCAGTCCAGACATCACTGAAATACGAATTAGTTATTTCTTCGCCGTAAGCATCGAACTCTTTTATTACAATTCTCCAAGAAGACTGATCTATTTCAAGTTTATTGTGTCCGTTTAATAGTAGTTCAACAATTCTTTGCGCATCTTCTTGACTACTTGGGCTAAGAAGTCTACTAGGATTTTCAGGATCTATTAATTTATATAAAGGATAAGGTACAGTATAATTTACCCCATCAATAATTGTTTCTATATTGACTGCTGTAGGTATTTTAAATGTTGCAGACCAGATTGTATTACCGTTTTTTACAACACTGCTGCTCTCTTGAATAATAGAATATTCATCTTCTGGAGTTTGACTGCCAGTAAGGGTAAATTCATAACCTTCTAACTTAATAAGATCCTCATCACTTTGATAGTTTTCAGGCATATAGAATAATTTAAAAGTAATGTTATGAGGTATCTCTCTGTTAGTCCATGTTTTATTAAGAGTCATTTCTGCTTCATGTCTGAAGACATCTGTTGGAGCACCAAAAATTACTGTTCCATTTGCAGCAATACCACCACCATCTCTAGAGAGGTTATTTACGATTTTAATACCGCCGACATTAGCTTTACTTTGATTATATTCGTGATCTTCACCATCGTTTTCACCTGTTGTAACATTCTTAAAGCCTTGATGACCAGAATAGATATTACTATCGTTTTCTTCAGGCACTTTACCACCTGTTTTTTCATTAATCCAAATTTCACCATGCATCTGTTTAGCAATAACATGGCCATCACCAGGAAGTAAGTAAATATCAGTACCTGGGCGATCATCAGTTGCTTTCCAGCTAGAGGCATAGTTATCATCAACATAAACTTCATGGTCCTCATTAAGATTAAACACAGCTGTCGAGCCTAAAGGACACAGCCATAAACCACCACCATTTCCCTGTTTGCTGGCTTCAGCACTGTATCTAGTCCAAACATATTGGTCTGCAGTTTTATCAGAAATAGATGATTCACTTAATGGTTTTGAATGAGAATCATAACCGGTATTAGCGCTTGGATTTGCAATCCAAGTAGCACTTGCTGAATTATTGCCGGTATAACCAGTTAAATCTTCAACAATCTTTCTGTCAAGAATATCATTAGCTTCTGCCAATGTTTTGCCATCAAGATAACCACCTACATTATCAATTACTCGATTTTGTTCATCAGGATTTTGGTTTACTGCATAGTTATGCCCGATATATCCTTCAGATATTTTTAGTGTATAGTTATAATCTGCAAAGTCACCTTCAACATAAATTGCACCGCCTAAAGCACGACAATTATTGTAGCTGATTTCACCGCCTTTAAGAATTACATAATCTGATTCAACATTTATTGCTCCACCTCTATGGAAAGCGGTATTGTATTGCATTAGACCATCCAGCATGATGAATTTACCAGGATTTGGTGTACCATCTGGTTTGAGCCATCTGCCTGTATTTAAGTTATGAACTACTCCACCACCTTTTCTTACGCCATAACCATCTCCATGTGTACCAAATTCAGTAGCCCAAACAGCACCACCTTTGTTCCATGAAACGTTACTATTCATAGTAGAATCGCTAGCAGCCATAATTAAAGTACCACCATCTTCCAGAAGAGCTCCTCCTGAATAATGGAAACCTACGTTTGAATCTATATGTCCTCCACCTAATGAATTATCAATTATAGGATTGCTTGTACTGTCCTCTTCACCATTAGGATTATAAACGCCACCCAAAACAACAATTGAATCGCCTTGAACAATCAAAGCACCCGAATCAGCTTTGTTGTGATCAAGAGAAGCTTTTCCAGTAATACTACCTTTTGAATTATTAGTAAATATGATAGCACCAGCAGTCTTTGTTGGTTTTGGATCAGGTTGGGCAGTTGCGTTTCTTTCAGGTGCAACATAACTCCAAGTATTTCTACTACCGCCATTGACAAAATCACCTGAACGATCTTCAATTCCATCGTTATTATCATCAGTAGGACTATACGATACTGAATTATTGGTAATCCTACCAGATCTCATATTTAATGTTCCACCATCAACATATACTGGTGCAACACCTGTAGGCATATTGGGGTTATAAGAAACAGTATTGAAATTATGTAAAGTTGCTCCTTGCAAATCAAAAGCTCCACCACTGTTTACTTTTACAAAGAAACCTTTGTTGCTGGAAGCAAATTTCTGTCTATATGGACTTTGATTTGTATCGTATGCATCTTTTCTATACAGTGCAGGCTTGATAGAATTAGCATTTATAGGCAAACTATCCACGCCAGATGCTTGGGATCTCCCTGCATTTTGTTTAGTTTTGGTTGTCTGAGGAGTTTCGCCTGTTGCAATATTGTGTCTTCCTGCAGCATCGTCATCATCCTTATCTACAGGATTAGCTCTGGTAACTCCAGCCTGATCTGGGGTTCCAGTAGGTGTTCCAGGACCTGGAACATCAATCTTTCCTGGTGTATCTGGATTAGGATATTTTTTAGTTGGTACACCAGCATGAGCTGTGACATTATGCCCAGTACCATCACAGAAGAAAATTGCTTGTTGATCTTTGCCCATTAAATATACAGTTTTTAGATAACTTGGATTCTGTGGATGATAGAAAGTATCATAACATGCCAAAAAAACTTGATTTCCTACTTTTTCAAAATGAAATCTATAGTGTAATAGATTAGTAATCCTGCTAGAGTCAATTACACTTGTATTATATCTAAAATCGCCAGGACTAGCTGTATATCTATTGGAAGCATTTACATCGACACATAATATTTTTTCTTGAAGTAATTGATTATGTATTTCGAAAGTCTTTTTGCCATTCTCTTCTCTAACATTCTTAAGAACCCATACAATGCTTTCTGAATCTTCGTCATCTTCCCATGTGGTATTTGAATTATTAACACCCATATAAAATCCGTCTGCTTGAATTTTAATTTCTGTATTCTCATCAATCGTTTCTGGTTCTTTCCAAATCGTAGCATTCTCTGGTTCGTTCCATGTAGCACAAACAACAACATTTCCATCAATTTGTGTTAAAGTCTTTGTTTTGTCTACACCACCAAAATCCCATGAATTAAATGAATAATCATTATCATTTGCTGGAGATTCAACTGATGAGCCAACCTTATTTGCTATAGCGGTTTTTTCAGCAGCACTCTGATTGGCTGCATTGGCATTTAAACCCTTATCTATCATCAGTTGCTGAATAGTCGTGCTCTTATCAGTACTTTCAAATATAACATTTCCAGCTCCATCAGTAACTTTCAGTTTAAGCTGCTTATCAGGAGCTACCCACATAGCCTTTATCAAAAGATTTCCTCTTACATCAGTACTCATAGATTGGTCTCTAAAACCAGACATTTCCCAAGGAAGCGGATTGGTTCTTAATGTATAACCTAGAGAATATGGGCTGTTAGGATCGTCTTCTGTCTTACTCTTAATCAAAGCCATCATTGCCTCTCTACCTTCTTGGGTATTGTCATTAATACCTAATTCAGTAAGAATCTGTAGTGGAGTTCTATTATCGTCAAATGCAACATCAATAGTTTTTAAAACTGCACCATAGCCATCTGTTAGAGTAATAACATAATCAGGATTATCCCATACTGCTACAACATAGAAATCACCCGAATGGCTGCTAAAAGGCCGCGTTCCAAGTCCTCCAAAATTCCATTCCTTGAATTTGAATCCCAAAGCATAAGGGCCATCACTTACAGAAGCAAGCTTCATTTTCAAAACAGTATTGATATCATTATTATCATCTTCAATATTATAAGTAGTACCATTGATAACAGCTTCATGCATCAGCTCTCTTGCTGTCTTTGAACTTTGAGAAGGTACTTCAACTCTATATATTTCGTTGCCATATCCATCTACCACATGTAAAACCTTATTTGGATCAGGGTTGTCCCATTTGGCAACAATCAATAAATCTCCATTTACTTCTTTCATTGGAGTATCATCACATCCAGCCATATCCCACGGGGTTTCTTGCAGCTTATATCCTAAAGAATAAGGACTATCAGGATCGCCTTTTGTTTTATTTTCAATTAAATTTAAAGCATCTTCTTTTGTATAATATCCAGCTTTCTGTAATATTGCTTTAGGACTTCTTGTTTCATCTTCATATACAGTTTCTTCATATAAAACGGTACCATATGCATCAGTAACAGTAATCTTAAAAGCTTTACTATAAGTTTCCGCGATCTGACCTGACATTGTTAC
>CADBUH010000132.1 GCA_902797775.1 uncultured Erysipelotrichaceae bacterium
ATTCATAATATTGCGATTGAACATGGTGGACGTTCTGTCGTTGCGGGTGTTGGTGAAAGAACACGTGAAGGTAACGACATGTATAACGAAATGAAAGAATCAGGAGTACTTAAGAATACCGTATTAACATATGGTCAGATGAATGAGTCACCTGGAGCTCGTATGCGTGTTGCTTTATCTGCATTAACAATGGCAGAATACTTCCGTGATGAACAACACCAAGACGTATTATTATTCATTGATAATATCTTCCGTTTCACACAAGCAGGTTCTGAAGTATCCGCTCTATTAGGACGTATGCCTAGTGCCGTTGGTTATCAACCTACACTTGCGACAGAAATGGGACAACTCCAAGAACGTATTACTTCTACAGATAAAGGATCTATCACTTCTGTACAAGCAATCTATGTTCCAGCAGATGACTTAACAGACCCAGCTCCAGCGACTGCCTTCTCACACTTAGATGCGAAGACTGTATTAGACCGTGGTATCGCAGCGTTAGGTATCTATCCTGCAGTTGATCCACTTGGTTCAGGTTCTCGTATGTTAGATCCACTTGTAATTGGTGAAGAACATTATGAAGTAGCACGTGGGGTTCAACAAATCCTACAACGTTATAAAGAACTTCAAGATATTATTGCCATCTTAGGTATGGAAGAACTAGGTGAAGATGATAAGAAGATCGTTGCAAGAGCAAGACGTATTCGTAACTTCTTATCACAACCATTTAGTGTTGCAGAACAATTCTCTGGATTAAAGGGTATTTATGTTCCTGTAAAGGAAACCGTAAGAAGCTTTAAAGAAATCTTAGATGGTAAATATGATGATTTACCAGAAACAGCATTCATGTCAGTTGGTACAATTGAAGATGTTGTTAAGAAAGCGGAGTCGATGAAATGATTCATTGTCGTATAGTCACACCTGAAGGAATTTATAAAGAATTCGATACACCAATCATAAACATTGAAACAGAAGAAGGGCAAAGAGGAATCCTTCCAAATCATATGCCTTTAGTCACAATGTTAAAAATAGGTGCTCTTAGTTGTGATGTAGATGGTGTTCGAACCCTTTATGCTTTAGCAGGTGGACTCTTTAGTTTTAGAGATAATCTTGCGGAAATATTTACCGATGCGATTGAAAGCCAAGCAGAAATTGATATGCATCGTGCAGAAGAAGCGAAAGAAAGAGCGGAAGGATTACTAAACAAAGTAGATGATCCTAATATCGATCAAAAACGAGCGGAAGCTGCACTACGTCGTGCGATGAATCGTATACGTGTTAAAGGGATGTAATAAGTAAGACATAAGATGAAATATCTTATGTCTTTTATATTGGAAAGATAATAGAATATAAAGTATGAAGATCATTGTTAAACATTATGATGAACTAACAAAAGATGAACTTTATGAAATTCTAGAAGCTCGAATTCATGTTTTTGTGGTTGAACAAGAATGTCCTTATCCTGAAATTGATGGAAAAGATAAGAATGCGTATCATGTGATGGGATATGAGGATAATAAATTGATTGCGTATCTACGTGTATTAGATAAAGGTGTTAGTTATGAAAATGTATCCTTAGGTAGAGTTTTAACCTTAAACCGTAGACAAGGATATGGAAGCGAATTATTAAGAAAAGGAATTGAAGTGGCGAAAGAAAAATTTCATGCGGACTGTATTGAAATAGAAGCACAAACTTATGCGAAACGATTCTATGAAAGAGAAGGGTTTATTCAAACGTCAGAAGAATTCTTAGAAGATGGTATACCACATATTAAGATGGAATTAAAAATAAAATAGAACTGAGTAATCTCAGTTCTATCCTAATATCATTGAATCATTTAACTCACCTGTTTGATTAAATAAATCTAATAAATCATTCACAGTGAGTTTTTTCTTATCCTCTCCTGAAACATCTAGGATGATTTCACCTTCATTCATCATGATTAAACGGTTTCCATAACGTAATGCATCTTTCATATTATGGGTAACCATGAAGGTAGTGAGTTGATTCTTTTCTACTAGATTAACCGTTAAATCTAATACGATTTTAGCTGTTTTAGGATCAAGGGCAGCAGTATGTTCATCAAGAAGTAAGAGTTGTGGTTTTTTCATCGTAGCCATTAATAATGTGAGTGCTTGTCTTTGACCACCAGATAATAGACCTACTTTTGTTTCAAGACGATCTTCAAGGCCTAAGTTTAATTGACGTAGTTGTTCCTTGAAGAAGTTTCTTTCTTCTTGTTTAAGTTGCCATTTAAGTGTTCTTTTTTGACCACGACGATTTGCGAGTGCTAAGTTTTCTTCAATCTGCATATTTCCAGCAGTACCACGCATTGGATCTTGGAAGACTCTTCCTAAAAATTTAGCACGTTCATGTTCTAGCATATTTGTGACATCGGTTCCATCTAAGAAGATTGAACCTTCATCGATTTTAAAAGAACCAGCAATCGCATTTAATAAAGTAGATTTACCTGCTCCATTACCACCAATCACACTAACGAAATCACCATTGTTTAAAGTTAAGTTAATATTCTTTAATGCTTGTTTTTCATTAATGGTTCCAGCATTAAATGTTTTATATAAGTTTTTAATCTCTAGCATTGGTAACTCCTTTCCCCTTTTTGAAAGAAAGGTGTGGAACGGATAAGAAGATTGCGACAAGGATTGCGGTGAATAACTTCATATCATTGGTAGGAAGTTTTAACCATAAGACAATACCAATCGCGATGTAATATAAGATTCCACCTACTACTGCAGAAGATAAAGCAACTG
Organism: uncultured Erysipelotrichaceae bacterium; assembly: GCA_902797775.1. GTDB lineage: Bacteria > Bacillota_I > Bacilli_A > Erysipelotrichales > Erysipelotrichaceae > Bulleidia. Next base: position 2,773 of record CADBUH010000132.1, read on the forward strand.
CGAAGTTTAAATCTTTCTTATGAATATTTTCAAATAGAACACTACCGATAATAATTGCGGCTAATCCTATAACAATCGCACCTCTACCTAAACCAACATCAGCGTATCCTTGGTATTGGGCTAATAAACCACCACTTAAGGCAACAATTCCATTCGATAAAGATAAAGCGATAACCTTTGTATGGTTTGTGTTAATACCTTGGGCACTCGCCATCTGTTCATTGTTTCCAGTTGCACGGATACTAGAACCAATTTCCGTTCCAAAGAACCAATAGAGAATACCAATAAGTACTACTGCAAAGGCAAGGATTACGAGAATTGCCATATTTACATTTCGTAAAGATAATAGCAACGAATATTCATTAATATTTAATGCTTGGTTTGCTTTGTTTCCTAAGATATGAAGATTAATCGAATACAAAGCAATTTGCGTTAATATCCCCGAAAGAATGGGGGCAATTTTTAAAACGGTATGTAAGATACCTGTAACACAACCTGCTAGACATCCTGCAAGAAAAGCAATTAATACTGCAGGAAGCGCAGGGACACCAGCGATGATCAACATCACTGTCACACATGCGCCGGTAGATAGGGAACCATCAACTGTTAAATCCGAAAAATTTAATAGTTTATAAGAGATATATAAACCTAATGCCATGATTCCCCAAATCATACCTTGTGCAATATTACCTGGGAAGCTCCTAAATAAGGAACCTATGTTTAATGCAAAAACGATACTCACGATAACTCCTATTCATCAAATACACTTACATAATCACTTGATACTTCAATTCCAAATTTTTCACATACATCTGGATTGTATAACTTTTGTGTTTTTGTTACTTCTTCTACTGGCATTTCTGCTGGGTTCTTTCCATTGACTAAGATATCAACAGCCATTTCACCTGCACGGTATCCAATATCATAGTAAGTAATAGAGATTGTAACAGCGCCTGCTGCTTTACATAGACCTGCTTCACCTGCTACAACTGGTTTAGAGAATTGTTCACTGGATGCATATGCAGCTGCTGTATTATCAGTAGGGATATAAACTACATCTGCCCATTCACTAGCTGATTGTGCAACTTGTGCAATATCATTACTATCTGCGAATGTGAAACGTTGTGTTTCAATGTTTAAATCTTTAAAATGCTTTTCAATTTCATCTGCTTGGAAAACACTATTTGGTTCTGCAGAACAGAAGAAGATTGCGACTTTTTTAGCGTCTGGATTTATTTCTAGAACTTGTTTTGCTTGTTGATCAAGTGGTGCTAAATCACTTGTTCCAGTAGCGTTAATACCTGTTGTTCCGGTCCAATCTTTAATATTTAATGCAACTTTAAATGCAGTAACACTTGTTGCGACAACTGGAATTGTATCAGTTGCAGTAACAGCTGCTTGTAAAGCAGGTGTTGCATTTGCGAAAATTAAATCTACATTTTCAGATACAAATTGATTCGCAATAAGAGAACAGTTAGATGTATCACCAGATGCATTTTGTTCATCAAAGGTTACTTGATCTCCTAACTTATCAACAAGAGCATCCTTGAAACCTTGGGTTGCACTATCGAGTGCTTCATGTTGAATTAATTGTAGGATTCCAACATGGAATGTTTTGGAAGAATCACTTGTTCCAGTTGAACTACTTCCACATCCTATTAAGGATAACGATGTACAACAAACTACAAATAATTTGAATAAACGTTTCATTTCTTTTCCCTCCTAAATAAAAAACGTCCCTTACTTGAAAGGACGATAGAATTACCGTGTTACCACCTTATTTCATCATTACATTACTGCAATAACCTCATCAACCACCAACATGGTCTTGTGCTATAACGTGCACACACGGAATATCCTACTTCATTCAAATATCCAGCTCAGTGATGTATTTCATAAACTTCCACATTGTCATTTTCACCAACCATGACTTCTCTCTATGCTTTCATTTATTACTTCTTCACGTCTTCGCTATTGAAGATTGAGTTCATTTTAAAATTTAGTAATAGGGATGTCAAGAGAAAAACTTTCAAAAGTTATGAAAATTTTTTCAATAATACAAAAAAATGAAAATTGTTTTCTCTGTTACAATAATCTAGAGGTGATTCTATGTTTACATATCAAGAAATGCAAGAAGCGAGTGACTATATATTAAATAATATAGGGGATCAACCTAAATTAGGAATCATATTAGGTTCCGCATTAGGACCTTTTGCGGAAGAGATTGAAAATAAAGTTGTGATTGATTATACAGAGATCCCACATTTTCTTAAGACTACGGTTAAAGGACACGCGGGTAAGTTAATTTATGGGAATGTAGGAGATAAGAAAGTTATTTGTATGTCTGGCCGTTTTCATTATTATGAAGGATATGATTTTGAACAATTAGATTTACCAATACGTATCTTTAAATTATTAGGAGTCGAAACAGTTATTTTAACGAATGCTTCTGGTGGTGTGAACGTAGAATATAAACCTGGAGATATTATGATTATCAGTGATCATATTAAACTCATGGGAGCGAGTCCACTTAGAGGACCAAATAAAGATGAATTTGGACCTCGCTATCCAGATTCTACATTTATCTATACACCAGAATTAAGAGAGATTGCGTTACAGTGTGCTGAAGGAAGTGACTTAACCATTCATGAGGGTGTCTATATGTATATGCCTGGACCTCAATTTGAAACACCTGCTGAAATAAGAGCGATACGTATTTTAGGAGGAGATGCGGTAGGTATGTCAACGGTTACCGAAGCAATCACAGCGACACATTGTGGGATGAAGGTATTAGGTTTATCCATCATCACAAATATGGCTGCGGGTATATTAAATCGTAAATTAACGGATGAAGAAGTATATGAAACAGGCAAAACGATATCGACTCGTTTTAGTGAATATGTAAAGAAGATTATAGAGGTACTTTAGATGAAACTATTATTTAAAAACGCAGATATTATTACGATGAAAGATAACCATGTTGAAGTGCTTAAGAATGCGTATCTTGGGGTAAATGGTTCTATCATTGATTATCTTTCTACAGAAGAACCAAAAGAAAAATATGATGTGGAAAAAGATATGTCTGGGAAGTTATTATCTCCTGGTTTAATTAACTGTCATACCCATGCGTCAATGACACTCTTAAGAGGTAGAGGAAGCGATTTACCATTACATGAGTGGTTATTTAATTATATGTTTCCAGTAGAAACGAAAATGACAGCAGAAGATATTAAAGCTGGAACAGAATTAGCAGTTCTTGAAATGATTCGTACAGGTACAACTTCTTTTTCGGATATGTATCTATTTCCAGAAACAACGATCAAAGTAGTTGGGGAAGCAGGGTTAAAGTGTAGTGTAGATCGCTATATGCAAAGTTTCTCTCTAGAAGAAACGTATGAAGAAAATGGAAGAGGAAGAGAATCCATAGAACTTTATCAAAAATATCATAATAGTTATGATGGTAGAATTCATGTGGACTTTTCAATTCATGCGGAATATACCTGCAATGAAATGATGGTTAGAAAATATAGTGAGGATTGTAAGAAACTCGGTGCACGTATGCATATTCATTTATCCGAAACTAAATCCGAACATGATGCATGTAAAGAGAAATATGGTAAGACACCTGCACAATGGTTTAACGATTTAGGAACCTTTGAGAATCCTACCTTTGCGGCACATTGTGTATGGGTAGAAGAGGAAGATATCGATATCTTTAAAGAGAAGAATGTAAGTGTTGTGCATAATCCTTCAAGTAATATGAAATTAGGAAGTGGATTCGCACCAATTCCTAAGATGATTGAAAAGGGAATTAATGTAACACTTGGTACAGATGGAGCAGCTTCAAACAATAATTTAGATATGTTTGAAGAGATGCATTTAGCGAGTATTATCCATAATGGATATCATCTAGATCCTACACTTATGAATGCTGAAACCGTCTTCCTTATAGCCACAAAAAATGGGGCTCTTCTACAAGGAAGAGAAGATACAGGTGTCTTAGAGGTAGGTAAGAAAGCAGATATCATTGCGCTTGATTTAATCCGACCTCATCTAACTCCAAACTTTGATACGATCGCTCTTATGACATATGCCGTCCAAGGAAGTGATGTTGTGATGACGATGGTAGATGGAAAGATCCTATATGAAAATGGAATCTATTATACAATAGATCCCAATCGTGTTTATGAAGATGTAAGAGAAGCCATTAAACGTTTATATTAATAAAAGTAATGTAAAACCATATGATAAAAAAGGGCATTTTTTGACCCCACAAGATTTTAGAGGGTATCCCCAACCACATAGAATTTTAAAGTGCCCTTTTTTATTGACAAGAAATAATTCATAAGTAAAATAATTTATAAAGACAAAGAAAAGAAGAGTAGTTATGCGGAAACCTTATAGAGAGCTCCGGTATGCTGAAAAGGAGTAGGTAGAAATATAATGAACATGGTCTTGGAGTTGTGCTATCGATATTAGGTAGCAACGGGAATTCCCGTTATAGATGAGGAGTATGATGGTACTCCATGAGGTATTAACAGTGATGTTAATATGAAGATAAGGTGGTAACACGGA
>CADBUH010000133.1 GCA_902797775.1 uncultured Erysipelotrichaceae bacterium
ACAAAGGAGTTTTATAATATGAGTGAAGGAATGGTAAAACTTATGGCAAATACTTCACCGGTTTATGCACGCATCGATAAAAATCTTAAAGATTCTGCAGAACGAATTTTATCGCAATTAGGAATATCTCCATCGAGTGCGATACAAATGTTATATAGTCAAATTATATTGAGAAATGGAATGCCTTTTGATGTAAGACTTCCTTTAGAACTTGATAATTTGACAGAGGAAGAATTTGATAGAGAACTTAAAAAAGGAATTGATTCATTAAAAGATGGAATTAGTGCGCAAGAGGTTGAAAAACGAATTAAAAAATTAAGTAAGAAGTAGGAGGGGAATCCTCCTACTTCTTTCTAATAGTATAGGTAGAAAGAGAGGTTCTACCTATGAAATATGAATACCAGCATGATTCTCCCTTTGAAGCTTATCTAACAAATTTAGGTAAATATAATGAAGGAGAACTCATTGGAGAATGGGTGAAGTTTCCCGTTCAAGAAGAGATTCTTCATTCTGTATTAAACCGTATTGGGATTAATGCAGAATATGAAGAATATTTTATTAGTGATTATGATATTTATGTTCCACATTTAAATCCTATGGTACTAGGAGAATATCCTAGAATAGAAGATTTAAATACACTTGCGGAAGGGATTGAAAACTTATCTACTTCTAACTATCTAAAATTTATAGCAATCTTAGAGTTTGAAGATGGGATAGAAGGAATCGATGGCTATTTATCAATCCTGAAGAATCTAGATACCTATTCCTTCTATCCCATGATTCAATCTACGTATGACTTAGGATATTACTATGTAGAAGAATGTTTTCATGAATGTAGTCATTGTAAGATTTCTCAATATGTAGATTATGAGTGTTTAGGAGAAGAATTAGCTTCTTTAGAAGATGGATACTTTAGTGATCAAGGGTATGTGGTAAGGGTATAAATATCATCATTCTTCAAGTAAAATAGGTATGATGTTAAATATGGAATCTTTAAAAGAGTCTTCAAATAAATATAAATTAATGGTTCGTTTAGAATACGGATGTTTTCCTATATGGATTTATGATGAAGAGAATGAATTGATAGAGAATGCTTTACCAGAAGAGCTTAAAAATCATTCTGAACTTAGTAACTTATGTACAGAAATTCAAACCCTCTACAACAATCTTTACATCAATAAAGAAGATGAATTATCTTATCGAGGATTTGAATCCGAAGAAGATCGAGAACTCTATGCGAAGAAAGTAACCAAATTAAAGAAGTTATTACGTGAAGTAGTAAACGATCAATATGAAATCATAAATGAAGATTCTGTCAAAAGAAAAGATAGTTCAAATAGAAAGAAGGATCCTATTAAAGTAGAAGTGAATCTAAGAGATAAATCATGGAGAAATGGATTAATTGCGTCTTGTTTAATGCTGTTGATGGGGTTATTGATTCTTTCTATAGGAATCTATGCAAAATCAGTTGTAGGTATGATAATAGGTGGTCTTAGTACACTTATGTTTGGAAGCTTTACCTTTCTTTTCATGAATCCTAGCCAACATGTGAGTATGCAGATGGTGAATGGTGAAATGTCTTATAAAGAATTAAAGAGATCTATTGAAAGGGAAGAGTTTGAAAGACCAATTCATTTCTTATATGGTGCAGGGAAACCAACACTCTTTCTTGTTTCAGAGAATTGGGTTGTATTAGGAGATAAGATAGGAACACCTGTCTATATTCCGAAATCCAAAATAAAATCAGTTGAAGTAAGAAGTGACATCCTAGATATCGAAGACCATAAATCATGGGATGGACAAGCACATCGAGCTCCATATTACTTTTTTCGATTTCGATGTGATGAAAAACATATCTTTGAATGTGGATGTATCTATGAAACGAGTCTAGAAGGAGCACTTCATGAGATTCATAAACATCTTCCTATTAGAATCTTTAGAATCGATAAGGATATGGAATCATGACAACAAATTCAACCTGGTTTAAAAGTGAATATAAATCTCTTGTACGATTACTTCAAGAATATCGTAGAGTAAAGAAAGAGTTTGAAAAAAGAAATAAAGGTTTTAAAACGGTTCTTATCGTAGAGATTGTCATATTTGTGGTTTATCTTTTACTTTTTATTGGACTAGGAATGCGTAATTTTAGTCGTGCCACAAGAAATGTAACACTTATTATATGTCTTGGGGTTATCTTACTATTTCTAATATTAGATGGTTTTGTGTGGATCTTTACGGTCAATAAACCAAAAAGAGATTTCCTAAAGAAAGTAAAAGCACAATTTCCAGGCATTGATTTAAGTAGTGAAGAGAGTATTAAGAACTATCTTTGGAATTTTAAAGATCGAGAATTCTTAAGTAACCTTGCTTCATTAATTGTATGGGAAGCTGGTTCTAGAGAACCAACTACCTATACAGAAATAGAACAAGTTGTATTAGATGTATGGAGAACGAATCATATTGATCATGAACTATATGAATACTATTTCTATGGGGAAGAGGAATTAACTTATCTAGAAGGCGTTATCAATCATTTTTATACAATCGGAGCGAATGAAGAAGCTACGATATGGAAAGAAACAAGAGAATTATTAAGTCATATTAAAAAACTAGATTATGAGGATCATCCAGAACTGGATGATACAACATCTATTTATTCGATTGATGGAATGGATGGAGAAGCTCGGTTTCTATGTAAGGAAGAAGATCGAGTTTGGCTGAATGATTTAAAACAAAGACATCAAATGGTTCGTGAAAAGACGGAAAAGTTACTTTATAAATATGTGATGGAACATTTTAGGAAAGAAACATTTAACTGATATTCTGCAAAAATTAATAAATTATTATAAGATAAATCCTAAAAATGTGTTAATACACAAATAATGTAATTAACATCGGTAATATTGGTAAACGCAAAACATCGGTTTGCCAACATTACCAACATGCGTTGGATATGAGGAGAGAAAAGGAAAAAATGATTAAGGTTTTATTCGTTTGCCATGGCAACATATGCCACGGCTTCGGAAAGCCAGTAACCATACGTGTCCCCGCGACTACCCTCGAATTTTAACCAACGTTTTACCAACATTCACTATAAAAACGTGCTGGAGGATAATAAGAATCCTCGCCAAAAATGAAGGAGTGGAAAACGGCAGATGCTACGGTAACATATACCGGTAAAATGCCGTGGCATATCTACCACTCGTTCATGAAGTAGGGAAGAAGCAAGATGGTCTGATGTACTTAATAAAATATTATATTCCCAAAAAATAAAAAATTTTTAAAATATGGGAATGAGATCTTATTAGACTGCGCTGCTACCGCAAAAGGGTGCTTTTTTCTGATGCAGATATATGGTTAACACAAGACCAAATTGCTGAGTTGTATGATACAACACAACCTAATATATCTCAGCATATAACCAGTATTCTTTCTGATGGAGAATTAGATGATGAGGCAACTCATAAGAAATTCTTATTAGTTCGAACTGAAGGAAAAAGACAGGTAAAACGAAATATTGATCACTATAATC
>CADBUH010000134.1 GCA_902797775.1 uncultured Erysipelotrichaceae bacterium
GGGAAGTGGCGGAATCGGCAGACGCATCGGACTTAAAATCCGGTGGTGGCAACACCGTGTGGGTTCAAGTCCCATCTTCCCCACCATCTTTTAAAGGACAATCTAAATAGATTGTTTTTTTTATTTAGTTATATAATTATAGTAGCAGTACTTCTGCAGGAGGTTTTCATATGAACCGTCATAAAATATTTGGAAAACTATTATTAGTAATATTGAGTATTACTCTTATTGCTTGTAGTGGTGGAGGTAGTGTACCTACACCTACAGCTACACCAAGTGAAGAGGCAAACGGTACAGTCGCAATTAATTTTGTGGGCATGTCTCGTATTGAAGCAGAAGAATGGATGAATGATGTTTCTTTTGATCATGAGAAAGTTTACTATACCTATGTATATAGTGATACTGTTCCAGAATCACAAATCATGGCACAATCCATCCCTGTAGGTCAACCAATAGGTGATCAAACAATTACACTTACCGTTTCGAATGGTGTTGATCCAGATGGAGAAGTAAAATTAATTGATTTCTCTTCTTTAACAACAGAACAAATTCAAAAATGGTTTGCGAATGAGAAGTTCCAACATGTCAGTGTTGAATATGTCTATGATGATAAAGTACCTGCTGGAGAATATGTAGGAACAAATTTAACAGGTGATACAGCACGTAGAAACCAACCTGTCGTTATTAAGATATCTGCTGGTCCTAGACAAACCCAAGAAATGGTTGATATGGACAATATGATTGGATGGCAGAAAAAGGATGTTGAATATTGGGCAAATATGAACACGATTACCGTTGATTATGTAATGCAAAGATCAGCGAGTGTTCCTTATGGATATGTCATTAGTCAAAATCCTCAAGGAAAGACATCCATTGCGAAAGGATCTCGTGTGACTGTCGTTATTTCAATTGGAGCAGATGTAACAGCGATTGATTTAACAAAGATGAGTCGTGCGGATATTGAAAAATGGGGAAACGATAATGGTGTTCAAATCTCTTGGATTCAATGCTGGAATAGCTTACCAAGTGGTACCATTTATGCAAATCAACCTAATACAGGAACCATACGTATGGGTGATATTATGCGTGTTTATACTTCGGTTGGACCAATTCCTGTAAGAGACTTTACAAACCAACTATATAAAGCAAACTTCTTAGGTTGGTTAAATTCCATTAATGAACAATACAACAATAGTGGAAACTTAAAAGTTAATATCCAATATCAAGATACAACCGAATATAAGAGTGATGTGATCATTTCACAAAGTCCAAATGCGGGTTATATTAATCCAGGTGAGACGATTACTTTAGTTGTAGCGAATGCGATTAAACCAACGCCTACGCCAACCCCTACATCTACACCTGCACCAACCGCAACACCAACCCCAACTCCAATTCCACATATCAATATTCCAAGTATGGTAGGATATGCAGAATTTGATTTCTTACATGCACTACATGCATATGGAGTTGTTGAAGGAGATCGTTTAGAACAATATTCTAAAATAATTGCGAAAGATTATATTATTTGGAACGCTACAGGTGACTTTGAAGAAGGTGAAGAAGTTGATTACATTGTAAGTTTAGGTGAATTCACAATTGATCCTGCTTACTGGTATGCACGCCTCTATTCAGATTTAGAAAGCGTTATTGATACCGTACAACGTGCAGGAGCAGATGTATACCTCGATGCTTCTCCACAAGATACAACCGATCCTAATATGGAAGGTAGAATCTTAGAGATTCATGAACCTGAAGATGATGGAATGATTTACGTAAAGGTAGGTCGTTTCGTAACAACTCCGATAGCGGAGGATGTTCCAGAAGAACAATTAGTGGAACCAGCTCCAGCAGAAGAACCTGCAGTAGTAGAGGAACCTGCAGAGCTAGATCAAGGTGGTGCCTTAGATGGTACACAAGAAGAAACTGGCGGATTATTAGGTAGAGAAGTAAGCGCAAATACAGGTATATTTGGTTTCTTGAAAAACCTATTCCATATTGATGAATTATTAGCATTACTAAGAAGACCAAATTAGTAAAAAGATTGAAATGACTCTTAGGGAAACCTAAGGGTCATTTTTTCTTTCGGTAGATAAGGTGTGTTTGTGATATACTTTCGTTGTTTATGAGTGAGACAAGTTTAAAGAAAAATGTTAGTTATACAACCATAGGAATGGTTCTTTATAATCTTGCGATATGGGTTTTTAGTGTTCTAATTTTAAGGATGTTAGGACCTGAAACAAGTGGATATTATGCAGTAGCGACATCTATTGGAAATAGCTTATATGCGATTTCTTTATGGGGAATGCGTAGTTATGTAATTGCGGATACAAAGAATGAATATACCTATCAAGAATACTTTACAGCTCGTTTAACGGCTATTGGAATTACATTAATTCTTTTATTAGGAATCTGTATTCTTCTTCCATATTCGAGTGTTCAACGTGAAATTTTAGTGCTTTATTCAATCTTTAAGTGTTGTGAAGCATTAATTGAAATCTTAGATTGTTTCTGTCAAAAGAAGAAGAGAATGGAAATTAATGCATATTCAATGATTATTAGAAGTGTTCTATTTACGATCTTCTTCTATTTATCTTTATCTATCTTTCATGATATTAATATCGCATTTCTCATATTAGTTGTATTATCTTTACTTGTATTTGTGTTCTATAACTTTAGACAGGTAAAAAGGATTGTTCCAATTGAATTAGGTCCAACATTCAATTCAAATGTTCGAAAGATTCTATATCATAGTTTTCCAATCATGGCTTTTGAAATGCTGTCAGCTTTAATTGTGGCAGTTCCTCGCTTACAATTTGAAACAATAGGGGATTTATCTATGCTAGGAATCTATACTTCCATCTATACAATGATTGTCTTTCTTCAATTAGTTATAAATGTATTAATTTATTCTTTAGCACCTTATATGGCTTCTTCTTATGCAGAAAAAGACTGGAAAGCATTTAAAAAATATATTCTTATCTTATTTGGTGGAGCGATTGGATTAGGAATCCTAGCAGAAGTTTTAGTACTTCTTATTGGAAAACCAGTAATTGGTTTATTATTTGGTGAAATTACAGGGAATGGGTATCGTTATCTTTATTTAGGTATTCTTAGTGGGGTTACTTTAACCTTTACTTGGATTGTTTCACAAATCTTTGTGATTGAACAAAAAAGAATTGAACAATGTCTTTGTGCAGTTCTATCCTTAGTTAGTTGCTATATTCTTTCAAAGTATTTTGTTCAACCAAATAATTGTGACTCGATTTCAATTGTCACAACTTTAGCGAACTTAGTCTTCCTAGTATGTGCTTGTATTTTATTATTTAAAAATAAACGTGCGAAACATTTGCGATAAATATGGGAATTGCTATAATTGTATAGGTATGGAAGAGAAGATTATACATACATTTGTGGTTTTAGCGTATAAAGAATCTCCTTTTTTAGAGAACGCAATTCAATCAGTATTAAACCAAGAGTATCCAAGTAAAGTAATTATTGGTACTTCTACGGATAATGAGTATATACGTAATCTCGCAAATAAATATAACTTAGAAGTTGTAGTAAACCCAATTAAGAATGGAAATAATATTGGGGATTTTGATTTTGCGTGGTCACATGGGAATAATACAATTGTCACAATTGCACACCAAGATGACCAATATGATCCTTCCTATTCACGTAAGATTGTAGAAGCGTATCATAAACATCCAAATTCCATTATTATCTATACCGATTATTATGAAATTCGTAATGAGAAACGTGTTTATAATAATACATTATTAAATATTAAGAAGTTTTTATTATTCCCAATGAAGATACTAGGTTCAACCAAATCAAAATTCTGGAAACAAAGTGCACTTCGTTGGGGGAATGCGATTTGTTGTCCATCGGTTGCCTTTATACCAGAGAATATTCCATTTGAGAAAGTCTTTCGTCAAGATGAATTTATTGGGGTAGGAGACTGGTATGGTTGGTATAAGTTATCCAATGTAGATGGAAAAGCATTTACCTTTATTAGTGAACCTTTAATGGGTCATCGTATTGAAGAATCTACACATACTTCAAGAGAAATTAAAGATGGTTCTCGTACAAGACAAGAATTAGAGATGTATAAGAAGTTTTGGCCAGTATGGTTTGCGAAACTCTTAAATCATTTTTATAGCGCAGCACAGAATAGTAATAACTTAGATAATATGGCTAAGTAGGAGGGGAATATGAATATTTTATTAGCGAATGATGATGGGATTAATGCCCCTGGAATTCGTGCACTCGTAGATGAATTAAAGGATGATTATCAAGTATTTGTATGTGCACCACATGAACAATGTAGTGCGAAGAGTCATCATGTAGATTATTTTTTCTCAGATGTATATGCCGAAAAAAGAGAGATTCCTGGTGCTAAGGAAGCTTGGGCTGTCGAAGGAACTCCTGCGGATGCTGTTTACTTAGGGCTTCATGGATTGATATCAGAACCAATTGATTTAGTGATTTCTGGAATTAATAAAGGATGGAATGTATCCATTGATACAATCTATTCTGGAACGATTGCGGCAGCACGTGAAGCTTTGATTAATGGTGTTCCTGCAATTGCGGCTTCCCAAGCAAGCTTTGCCTCTGATGATTTCCGTAATTCCGCAAAAGTAATCCATAATTTAATACCAGTTTATCTTGCTCAAGAAAATCACCAAAAATATGTATTAAGTGTAAATATTCCATTTCTTCCTTTAGAAGAAATGAAAGGATATAAGGTTCGTAACTTTGAAAAACCTTGGAGTTATGCGAATACAAGTACAATTGAAAAGATTAGTGATACAAGAATTTGTTTCCATACAGTTCCAGATGAGACAAGAGAAAATGAAGGTCGTGTAAGTGAAGAAGGAGATGCTACAAAAGTTCGACAAGGCTATATCGTTCTTACAC
>CADBUH010000135.1 GCA_902797775.1 uncultured Erysipelotrichaceae bacterium
AAAACACGTGCGAACCACTCTTCCTTACACTTATTACAATCTGCATTACGTCAAATTGTAGGAACGCATGTTGCCCAAGCTGGTTCTTTCAATGGTCCAGATTATGCTCGTTTTGACTTCACACATTATGAAAAATTATCTGACGAACAACTTCATGAAGTAGAACGTCTTGTTAATGAAATGATTGAGATGGATTTACCTATTACTACAGAAGTTATGGATATTGAAGATGCGAAGAAGAGTGGAGCGATTGCGTTATTCGATGAAAAATATGGAGATACAGTACGCGTTGTATCCATGGGAGATGTTTCAAAAGAATTCTGTGGTGGTACCCACGCAAAGAATACTGGTGATTTAGGGATCTATAAAATTATTAGTGAAGAATCGATTGGTTCTGGTATACGTCGTATTACTTCTATCACTAAGATGAAAGCTTATGATGAATTTAAGAAAACCGAAGATTATCTAAATGAAAGTGCACAACTTCTTAAACTTCCAAGTTATGCAGGATTAAAAGAAAAGATTCAACAACTTCTAGAAGAAAATAATACTTTAAAACGTGAAAACGCAGAGAATCGTAATAAAGCACTTCTAGCGAATGTGGATACCTTAATTAATCAAAAAGAAGAATTAAATGGTGTTGATGTATTATTTGTGGATGTAGAAGAAATGGATTCACAAGCGATGAAATCCTATGCGGAAATGATTCGCAATCGCTTGCAGAATGGTTTAGTCTTCTTAACAAATAAAACAGAAGATAAAGTAACCTTTGTATGTGCTGCTAGTAAACCAGTAATTGAAAAAGGATTAAAGGCTGGAGACTTAGTTAAATTAAGTGCACAAGTTTGTGGTGGTAATGGTGGAGGTCGACCAGACATGGCACAAGCTGGTGGAAAAGATGTTTCTAAAGTCAAAGATGCAATCCAAGCAGTACGCGATAAGATACTAAGTAATTAATTAGAGAAGCCGTAGAAATACGGCTTCCTATTTTTTTATATATACAATTTAAATAAAAAGCATTAAAATAATTTTAAGAGGTGATGTAAAGATGACAAAAACTGATATTTCACCAACGGTAAGTTTTGATGCAGATGAAGTTCGTCGCAATAATATTCATCAAGTACTAAAACTTGTACAAGAAGCACTAGAGGATAGAGGGTACAATGCGATTAACCAACTTTCTGGTTATTTAATCAGCAATGATCCTGCATACATTTCTAGTCACAAAAATGCACGTAGCATAATTCAATCTGTTGAAAGACATGAAATTATTGAAGAGTTGGTACGTTTTTATCTAGAGGAACATCCTGAATGAAACGTGTCCTAGGATTAGATCTCGGGAGTGTTACTTGTGGTGTAGCGATTTCAGATCCAATGGGAATTGTTGCGAGGGCTGTAGAAACAGTTCGTTTTGAACCAGATGATTACGATGATTGTCTCACTAAAGTAGTCGCAATTATTAAACGAGAAAATCCGGATGAAGTTGTTTTGGGTCTTCCAAAACATATGAATGGAGACATTGGTGTTCGTGGAGAAGTAAGTATCCAATTTAAAGATTTACTTTCAGAGAAAATCGATATTCCTGTAATCTTATGGGATGAACGATTAACCACAAAAGCTGCTGAAAGGATTTTAATTGAGGCAGATTTGTCTCGTAAAAAACGTAAAAAGGTTATTGATCAAATGGCTGCTGTACAAATCTTACAAAGCTATTTAGATGCACATTAAAAGGCGTATAACGCCTTTTGTTATGGAGAAGGTTATATGAGTGAAGAAAATACAATTGTAGTAATAGATGAAAATGGTAATGAAGTTGAAATGGAAATCGTTTTAACTTTTGAAGCAGATAATAAGAAATTTGTGTTATTTAAGAACTTTGAAGATGATGATGTATATGCATATACCTATGATGAAGATGGAAATTTAGAAGCTGTCGAAAATGAAGAAGATTTAGATATATGTGCAGAAGTTTTAAATACCTTCCAAGATGAGGATTTAATTGATGGCTAAAAGAACAAGACGTAAAAAAAGAAAGTTGAATCTTGGTAGATTACTACTTCTTTTTGTAATTGTTGGATTACTCATTTATGGTTTTTTAACAATTCGTTATAACAATAATATAAAACCAGTACAAACTGAATCTGAAGTTGTTTTATTTACGGTTAATCAAGGACAATCTACAAAAGAAATCGTTACTAATTTAGAAAATGAAGGAATTATACGTGACGCAAATAGTGCATATTCCTTCGCTAAAAAGAATAAATACAATGATATAAAAGCAGGAGATTTTGAACTTGATAAGAGTTGGGAATTAAGTCAAATCTTTGATACGTTAAGTGATGCTTCTAAGGCAATTGCGTATGATGCAACCGTTACAATTGTAGAAGGAGATTGGTGTGCTGATATCGCTCCTAAGATCGCTTCTGGAACAAATGTTACGGAAGAAGAACTCTTAGCGTTATGGAATGATCGTAGCTATATAGAAAGTATTATGCCTAGATATCCTTTCTTAACAGAAGAAATCTTTAAAGATAATGTACGTTATTACTTAGAAGGTTATTTAGCACCAAATACCTATAAATTCTTCCAAGATACTACAGCTACAGAAGTAACGGAAAAAATCTTAGATGAATCTTTAAAAATCTATGAGAAATATGAAAAAGAATTTAAGAAGAGTAATCTAACAACCCATCAAATATATACTTTAGCTAGTATTGTGCAACATGAAGCGAATAGTTATGAAACAATGCGTATGATTGCACAAGTCTTCTATAATCGTTTAGAAATCGATATGCCATTACAATCTAGTTCAACAACATGTTATGCAATCGAAGAACATAGTGGAGATTGGGTTTCTTGTGAAGTAAACTATGAATTTGATTCTCCATATAATACCTATATGTATAATGGTTTACCTCCAGGAGCAATCCTTAATCCTGGGGAGCAAGCAATTGAGGCTACCTTAAATCCAGATACTTCTGCGAAAAAATATCTCTACTTTATGGCGGATGTAGAAGGTGATGGAACCATTTATTTTGCAGAAACTCTTGAAGAACATGAAGCGAATGTAGCGAAATATTTACGATGAAAAAGACAACGTTAGTTTATTTGATAAAGAACCATCAATGGTTAATGCTATTGCGTAATAAAAAAGCACATGATGTGAATCATGGAAAATGGATTGGCGTTGGTGGAAAAGTGGAAGAAAATGAATCAGTGGAAGAATGTGCGATTCGTGAAGTATACGAAGAGACAGGATACCATATTGATGAATTATCTTATCACGGGATTGTATATTTCAAATATGCGGATGAGGAAATAGAAAAAATGTATGTATATTCTTCTAAGAAGTTCCATGGTGAAGAAAAAGAATGTGATGAAGGAACGCTTGCTTGGAAGAAGGAAGATGAAATTCTAAACTTGGATTTATGGGAAGGTGATCGCATCTTTCTACAAGAAATGATTCAATCCCATGTAAAACCATTTGTTTATGAATTATTCTATGACAAAGATAGTAATTTGAAAAATTATCGAAAATTGGAGGAGTAGTATGGAAAAACCAATTATCATCGGAATAGCTGGAGGAAGTGCTTCAGGAAAGACCTCAATCGCAGAGAAGATTAGAGATACATTCAATGATACAAAATCTGTATTGATTATTCGTCAAGATGACTATTACAAAAATCAATCAGATATGCCAATGGAAGAAAGAGTGAAAACGAATTATGACCATCCTTTTGCGTTTGATAACGATTTAATGGTTGCACAAATTCGTCAATTAATTAATGGGGAAACGATTCTAAAGCCAACCTATAACTTCGTGGAACATACAAGAAGTGATATTACAGAGACCTTAGAACCTGCGGATGTTATTATCTTAGAAGGTTTATTTGTATTAGAAGATGAAGCGATTCGTAATTTATTAAATATTAAAATATTTGTTGAAACGGATGCAGATATTCGCTTTATTCGTAGACTTGTAAGAGATGTCAATGAACGTGGTCGTACATTAGATTCCGTTGTTAGTCAATATATTAATACCGTACGTGTTATGCATAATGCATTTATTGAACCTAGTAAGCGATATGCCGATATTATTATTCCTGAAGGAGGTCATAATAAGGTTGCAATTGACTTATTAACAACAAAAATTAGTAGCATCATTCATAACACAGTGGTATAATTCATATCGCAATAAGGAGAAATTCAATTATGTCTGAAGATAAAATTTATGTAACAGAAGAAGGTTTACAACAACTCAAAGAAGAATATAATCATTTAGTTCATGTTGTACGTGAAGAAGTGAAAGCTGAATTAAAGGAAGCTCGTTCTTTAGGTGATTTATCCGAAAATGCAGACTATGATGCTGCTAGAGAAAAACAATCACAAGTAGAATCTCGTATTTCTGAACTTGAAAATATGCTTCGTCATATTGAAATTATCAATACGAAAGGTTCTTCTAAGACTGTTCGTATTGGTTCTACTGTTACAATTGAATTTATGGATACAAAGAAAACTGAAACATTCACAATTGTAGGTAGTACAGAAGCAGATCCTTTAAATGGAAAACTATCTAATGAAACCCCATTAGCAATCGCAATTCTTGATAAAAAAGTAGGTTCTACAGTTACAGTTAATGTAAAAGAACCATATGAAGTATTAATTGTTAAAGTTAAATAGGGGAATTTGAACAATTCAAAGAAATATAATAAGCAGGAGGTCCTATGAGAATTCTGCTTATTTTTCTTTTATTTCTTGTCTTAATCTTTCAAATTGATCAAAGCGATTATACGTTAGTCACTAAAGAAGATGTACCAATTAAGGTATCTATTGAAGGGGAAGTTGAAAACCCTGGAACTTATGAACTTCCAGCATATTCTTCAGTGGAAGATTTATTAGAATTAGGTATTCCAAAAGAAGAAGCTGATTTATCTACTTTAAATGAACAAACCATTCTTAAAGATAAAGATAAATTGATAATTCCTAAGGCGAATACAGAATCTAGGAAGCGTATTTCACTAAATAATGCCACCATTGAAGAATTAATTCTTTTGCCAGGTATTGGTGAATCAACTGCACAAAAGATTATTGATTATCGTAATGAAAATGGTTACTTTCAAACCATTGAAGAAATTATGGATGTAAAAGGGATAGGAAAAGCGAAATATGAAAAGATGAAGGATTATATATCCTTATGAAATCATTTCAAGAAAAACTTCCCTATATTGCTCTCTTTTTATTCCTTATTTCCTTTTTATCCATTCAATTAAAGATTATCCTTTGTGTATTATTTCTATGTGTATATCTTTATAAATATAGAGATGTATCTATTCTATTTGTATGTATTTTATTTGGGATTTATTGTTTTCCATATTATAAAAATACGATTCCTTTAGAGACAAAAGGACGTGTTATACAAGTAAGTGATCGCTATATTGTATTGAAGAATGGTCGTTATAAATGGATTGTATATACAGAAGAAGAAATCTTATTAGATAGTATTGTTCAATGTGAAGGTGATTTGAATCAAATTGAATCTAATAAAGGTTTTTATCGCTTTGATTTTAAAAGATATTCGAATCTAAATGGTATTTATTATGCACAAAATGGAGAGGATATCATTCAAATGAAACAACCTTATACCATTCGAGGTCTCTTATATAAAAGAATATGTGACTTAGATGATAAAGCACAATCTTTACTTCTAAAACGAATACTCTTCCAAGTAAAAGATGAGGATTTAGAATTAAATAGTTTTCTATATCATAGAGGATTTAGTTATCTTGCGATTATACAAGTAATTGATACATTTCTTAAAAAAAGAAAATATGATAAAGAACGATTAAAATACCTTCTAGCAATCAATACACTATTCTGTATTCTTTTCCATTTTCCATATGTTTTAGTTCAATCATTATTCATGAAATTGATTCCTAATAATTATTCAAAAATTCAGAAAATCAGTATTTTTGTATTATTAACGCTTTTATTCTTTCCTTCTCAAATCTATTCCATCTTATTCTGGTTTTTATTCATTCAAAGATGTTTTCATAAACAAATGAATTCGATGATTAATCGAATAACGATTGTATCAATTCTTCAAAGTATCTTCTTTTATGAGATGAACCCAATTCTATCGTTTCTATATTCTTATCTTTTAAAAGGAAACGGAATAATAATGGGATTAAGCTTGATTACAATCTTTTTACCTAATGTCTTTTTTAATCATACAGTATACTTTTATGATGAAATTCTTTCTATATTTAATCAATGCACATTACCAGGAACTGTACTTGGGTATGGATTAATCTTTTATGTCTTATTTATAATTGCGATACGTAAAAGAAAGTATTCAAAATATTTAATTCTAATAATTTTATTTGTATTTCAATACTTTGGCTTATTTCATCCAATAGGGGAAGTTACTTATATAAATGTTGGACAAGGGGATGCGATCTTATTAAGAATGCCAATGAATCAAGAGAATATACTAATTGATACTGGTAAAACAATCGCGCAAAAAACATTAGAAACTTATTTAAAGGCGAAAGCTATTAAAAGAATCGATACTTTAATTATTACGCATATGGATGATGATCATAGTGGAAATATGGATTCTATAATCGAAAAGTATCATCCATCAAATGTAATAACGAATCATCAAGAAGAAAAAATCGGAAATAAGTTTCATCTTATGGATTTAAATCGAATACAAAATGAAGATTTAAACCAAAGTTCAATTGTGACCTATATGGAAATGAATGGGCTTAAATACTTATTTATGGGGGATGCAGATGAAGTAACTGAAGAAGAAATTATAGAAGAATATCCACAATTAAAATGTGATCTTTTAAAGGCTTCCCATCATGGAAGTAAAACAGGATCTTCGGATAAATTCTTAGATATTGTTCAACCTAAAATTGGTATCTTTTCTTGTGGTCGATATTCAATTTATCATCATCCTAGTATTGAAACGATACAACGTTTCTTACAACGTCATATTTTATATTATTC
>CADBUH010000136.1 GCA_902797775.1 uncultured Erysipelotrichaceae bacterium
AATACATCCAACTCCAGTCACGACGATAGATAACACCATAAAGTACACGCATACCCATGAAACGATCTTCCGTAATCGTGTATTGGCGATTTCCACTATCCAACATGAAGTATCCATAATCCGCAATCAAACTTGGTATTTCTGCATTCGCATTACGTAACCATAACGTACTATTGTAATAATTATTTCGATTCGCAAAGACAACAGAGCCACGAAGATGGTAGATATTATTTGCGTTTGCGGCCATACGATTAATATCGCTACCAACAATAACACGATAATTATTTCTTTCCATGATACGGTACATATAGACATTGTCTTCCATCTCATGAAAGTTCCACCCTAAGCGATCATGACTATCATCCGCTAATAATATATTCAAAAAACTTTGGTCACGATTTTGTTTGGAATTATAGATAAGTGATTTTTTATCTTGATAAATCGCAATTTCCGTTAAAATATTACTATTTTGTAATACTTTATTTGCTTCTACTTCCCACTTTTCAATCTCTTCTGTACTATGTTCTTCCCTTCCAAAAGCTTCCCAGAAATCAACATAAAGAGAAGTTCCAACTGCTTGAATATCATTTGTTAAATAATTAATGTAGGCAGTTTGTTCGTTACGTTGGAAGGTAATCTGTTCATCGGTTAGTCGCTTAGACATATTAGTCACTAAAAAAGTATACAGAATCAGTAAAGGAATCTGAACTGCTAAGATAACTAGAATAATCTGTGCTCTGACAGATGCTTTTCTTTTTGGTTGCACCTGTTCCAATGAACTACCTCTCAATCTATTTCGTATATTCTAAATGGAAACGTAAAGCACCAATTAAATTGGCATCATTACGATATTTGCATGTCACAATTTCTGGTTTACCAAAAGGAGCTGGAAATGGTGATATTTCATAAGCTACATCCACTTTTTCACGGATGATATCGGTAACTTCTTTACGTGCACTAATGCCACCACCAATCGCAATTCTTTGTGTATCCAAAACCGATTGTAATGAGAAAATACCTGTTGCTACCATCTTACCAAATTCTTCTAGTGCTGCTTTTGCATCTTCATCCCCAGCATCATAAGCTTCAAAGAATTGAATACCATCAAGAGGATTGTCAAAGAAGTCCATACCTTTTTTTACGGCATAGGTACCAACTAATCCACTTGCCGAAGCAATCGATGCCCAATAACTTGAAATAGATGGATCTTCCATATATCGTTTCATATCTGTAATAAAGGCAGATAATTCGCCACCACCACCGGTTGCGCCCATCCATACTTTTTTATTTAGGACAACGCCTCCACCCGTTCCAGTACCAAGCACGATGACAATACCACTATCCACATCTGCTAAAGCACCACTATGGATTTCCGCATTGGCTGCACATTTACCATCATTTGCGATTGTAACAGGTACACCAAGTCTTTTTGCCAGTGCTTCACCTACATTTTCTTCTACGATAAAGCGAAAGGAACCACCCGTATGTGCGATACCTTTTTCAATATCAATTCTTCCCGGCATTGATATCGCAACCCCTTCAAATTTACCTTCAAAACGTTTCGCAATATTCTCTAAGGTACTGTATAAATTTTCTAAACTATCAAGTGGAGATGGTTCTTTATCTTGTTCTAAGATATTTGCTTGTTCATCCATCAAAGCATATTTAATAAATGTTCCACCTAAATCAAATACGAGATAATGTTTCATCTTATAACTCCTCAATTCCATAACGGTAATACAATTCTTTTGGTGCATCTATCTCTTTCATATATTCCGCAATTAATTGCTTCATTTTCTTAACAACTACTTCATCCTTAATTTCATTCAGTTGTCCTGGATCTTTAACTAAATTATACAACTTACTGCTTCTAGATTCCTTCGCACCACCTACCATAGAACCTTTACAGCGAATTTTCATTGTCTTTAAACCTTTCGTAAAGTCAAATGGTTCTGCCACTTCCCAATCCATCAATTCATCTACTGAGAAGCGAGCTCGCATATGTGTTGGCATTAACGTATATTCATAATATGGAGCTTCTGGATGCACTGGTGCATTCATATATAAATAGTTTCCATCCGTTACAATAATCTCATCTCCGTGGAAGCCAAACACAACGTAAGGATGCAATATCTCTCCTTTTTCCATTAAGTTACGTAATGGTTTACCTGTCATATCTTTTGGGATGTCCAAATTAAAATATTCTAATAACGTTGGTGCTAAATCTGCCATTTGTACAAATCCATCACATGTTTTGTTTTGACTATCAAATCGTGGATCATATACAAATAATGGTGTATGTGCAATTTCATTCCAACAAGGCATTGCGGTTTTACCCCACCATTGGTGCTCACCTAAAAGGAAACCATGATCAGTACATACAATAAGCATTGTATCTTCCCACAAATGGTATTCATCCATCTTATCTAAAACTTTACCTAGATAAGTATCACATTTTTCTAATAATGCTGCATAGTTATTACGAGCGCTTTGAACAACGTCTTCTTCCTCCATCACAGGTGCATAAGGTGGCCAATCAATCCCTAATGCATCTTCACCATGTAAAGGCCCATCAAAGTCTTTTTTATAATGCTCTTCTACAAAAAATGGTTCATGTGGATCAAAGCATTCAATATGTAAGAACCAGTTATCTGCAGAGTGGTTTGTATCGATAAATTCGATACCTTCTTTAAAGGTAATCGCTTGTGGTGTTTTTTCTTCTACATCCATGTAACTACGATTTACCTGATCATGTGTTCGCATTAAAACTCCTTGTGGAAACTTCCACATTAATGAACTCGCCTCAAAAACCGATCTTTTATCAGGAATGAAATTTAACTTTTCTTTCCATGGATCTCCTTCTTGACCTCTTACACATTCCCAAGAAGTATATCGTGTATGATAAGTTCCTCCACCATCTTCCCAATAATGTTGATGATCACTTACTAAATGTGAACAGATTCCATTCATCTTAAGTATTTCTGGCATCGAATCATCAAATGGTTCAAGTGGTCCCCAACTACGGTGTAAAAAATTTGGTCTCCCTGTATGTAAATCTCTACGCGCTGGCATACATGGCATTGAGCCAACATAGCAATTATCGAATCGTGTTGATAACTTTGCTAAACGCGAAAAATTTGGAGTCTTTGTCCAATCACAACCATAAGGTTCTAACATATGTCTATTCAGTGAATCATACATAACCATTATTGCTTTCATAGTGATACATCTCCCATTCCACTCATACTTTACATAATTACTTCTTTCTTTCTCTACCAGTTTTAATTTAATTGACTATCAAAAAAACGACTTATTCACTTCGACACATCCACATCCACTTTTTCTTTGTATAATTTATACATGAGTAAACAGAACACATTATCTATATTAATTAAGCCTGCTTCCTCTTCTTGCAATTTGCATTGCAAATATTGTTTTTATGTGGATGTAAGCGAACAAAGAGCCATTGTAAATCACGGCATCATGAAAAAAGATACGGTAGATCAATTGATTCATAAAGCTGTTGAAGCATTATCGGGAAATGGTGAAATAAACTTTAGTTTTCAAGGTGGTGAGCCTACGGTTGCAGGTCTTGATTACTTTATTCATTTTGTTGAAGAAGTAAAAAAATATCCAAATGTTATTCCTCATTATAGTTTACAGACAAACGCAACACTCATTGATGAACATTGGGCCAAATTCTTTCATGATCATCAATTTTTACTTGGGGTTAGTTTAGATGGTTTTGAATCAAATATGAATCTATTTAGATATGATCAAAATGGAAAATCTATTTTTTATAAAGTTTTAAAAGGTATCGATTATTTAAGAGAATATAAAGTTGATTTCAATATTTTAACCGTTGTCACAAGACAACTTGCGAAACATCCTAAAGCTCTCTATCAATTTTATCGAAATCATCATTTTGATTATATTCAACTCATACCTTGCCTACCATTTATGGATAGCGAAAAGGATGAGGACTCTTTAACTCCAGAACTTTATGCATCCTTCTTTAAAGAGATGTATTCTCTTTTTGAAAAGGATGTATTAAATAATAAGCCAATCAGTATTAATCTATTTGATAATATTGCGGGAATGCTACAAGGTTATCCACCTTATCAATGTGGTATGTTAGGTATTTGTAATATTCATTATGTTGTTGAAGGTAATGGGGATGTTTATCCATGTGATTTCTATTGTTTAGATAAATATTGTATGGGTAATATTCATTCCTGCTCTTTTAAAACTTTCAACGAAACAGCACAAGCGAAACAATTTCTTTCAGAGATGAATTGTAAAAACAGTCTATGTGAAAAATGTAGATTTGTTAATTTATGTAATGGAGGATGTCGTAGGCAAAATATCTGCTATTTAAAAGAAGATTATTGTGGATACCAAGATTTATTACAAACCATTATTCCCCGAATGCAAAAACTATTACGCTAGATATTTAAACACATTAAAGATACAGATACATATTATGACACACATAATCATAATAAACAGTTTATCAACCGTTTCTTCTTGAATCTTACTATTCATTTTCCGTCCAACGATACCCCCAAAGATTCCTCCTACAATCATTAGAAGTAAGGAGGTGGTATCAAAGGATGGTATTTTATTTGTTAGAAATGAAATACCCAAATTCGAAAGTTGTCCAAATAAAATCACAAAGATACTCGCAATCGCAGCTTGCTTTGTATTATAGGAGAAGAAATAATATAGAACTACGATATTAATTGGTCCTCCTCCAATACCCAAAAAGCTAGACATCGTCCCTAATAATAAACCAATCACAAAAATACCTACTGTATTTTTAACTACGATTGTATGAATCTTATCTTTTCTTAATGTATAAATTAGAGAACCCAATACAACAATTCCTAAACCAATGGCTTGAATACTACTAATAATATTTTCATTTCCAAATAAAGATTTGATTGTTTGAAATAATTGATTTCCTAATATACCACCAATTGCAGCACCAATTGATAAAGGAACTAATGTTTTATAATCAAAGGTCGATTTTTTTGAAACCAATTCTTTTCCTACAGAATATAAGCTCATCGCAAGAACGGTGCATCCAGACATGAAATTAATTGTAGAAGCACCATCATTACTTAACATATCTAAAACTGGTTTGATGATTACACCTCCACCAATACCACAGATTGCACCAATGACACTTGCTAAAAAAGCTACTACTATATGCAACATTTCACTTTACTCCACCCTTTCATAAAATCATCTCTGCTAAGCTAACAATAAGAGGTAATGTGATTAAACATAGAATCGTAGAGATACAATATTGTCCTACTGCTTTACCATAATCCTTGCCATAGATTTGTGCGATATAAGCTACATTTCCTCCTACTGCTAC
>CADBUH010000137.1 GCA_902797775.1 uncultured Erysipelotrichaceae bacterium
CTGAAGGTAAAAATGAAGCGATTCAATCGTTTGTGGCTTCTAGAAAAAAAGATGGCTATACTGACGAAGAGATTGCGAAAGAAGTGAAGCATATCTTTTCGGTAGACCTTAATAAATAATTGAAAACAGTACAAATAAGAAAGAAATACCGATTCCATTAATTGGACTCGGTATTTTTATTTAGGAATAAGTCTTTAAATATGAGAATCAGAATATAAATTAGAAACCCTCCAAAAAGGATACCTCCAGCATCAATAAACATATCCGATACTTGTGTACTTCTTCCTTCATAAAATTGTTGGATAAGTTCATCGGAAATAGGAATAAGAAATAAGAAGAGTGTAAAGTTTAAGAACCTTGATTTAAAGAGAGGACATATCTGCATTGCGAAACCCACAAGAAACCCTAATCCCGCAAATTCTGTAAAGTGTGCGAGTTTTCTAACATAGTGATGAAAAACATAGAAATCGGTATATAATCCATATTTTTCTAAAATAGAGATGAGTTTATAGGTAACTGCGTAGGAAGCTTCATTGGAAGCTTCTGCGACCATCATAGAATTATGAAAAATATAGTAGATATATAATCCTACTAGTAACCATACCCATATATGTCTCCAACGATTTTTTGTTTTCATAATACAGTATGATAGCACAAATGATATAATCATGTAGAGTGATTTATGAAAAAGAGAGTACTTAAAACTTTATATATTATTATAGGAACCTTTTTATTGGCTTTATCTATTGAGATGTTTATTATTCCTTTTGATATTTTATCAGGAGGTGTCGCAGGTATAGCGGTAGCTTTAGAACCTTTTACACATATTGATAAAACCTTATTTGCGAACTGTATAATGATAGGTTTACTTATTGTAGGAGGTATCTTTCTTGGAAAAGAATTCTTATATACAACCGCATTATCTTCCTTACTATATCCTTTATTTACCACAATCTTAATGAATCATGTGATTATTGCGGATATACATCCTGCCTTAGCTTCTTTTTATGGAGGTTTACTAGGAGGAATTGGAATTGGGATTGTGATACGTGCTGGTGCAAGTACAGGTGGTATGGATATCCCACCTCTTGTTATACATAAATTAACAGGGATTAAAATCGCTACACTTGTGATGATTACAGATGGTTTAACCGTCTTATTAGGTTTCTTAGCTTATGATTTAAGCGCAGTATTAATTGGATTAATATCGGTATTTACTTCATCCTTTGCGATATCAAAAGTATTATCTTTAAATGGAACAATCTCTAAATCTGTACAAATTATCTCTGATAAATATGAAGATATTATTCCTCGTATTAATGAAGAATTAGAAAGAGGAGCGACCATCTTTGATGCGAAAGGTAGTTATACAGGAGATGATAAGAAAGTAATCTTATGTGTGGTAAGTGAACCACAATATAATACACTTATTGATTTTGTGAAAGAAATTGATCCAAGTGCGTTCGTGATCACTACGGATGCGACAGATATGCATGGAGAGGGCTTTAATTATCGTTTTAGATTATAGTAAAATAGAAGTAATAACTAGGGGGTTATAAATTATGAAATGTCCTTATTGTGGTACAGAAAATAAAGAAGACGCAGTTGAATGTATTGCGTGTCAAGCAAAGTTAGTAACACCTGAAGAGGTAGAAGAAGAACCTGAAAGCAATATCACACTTACTTTAGGGAACGCGCAAGCACAAATGCAAGAAGCTCCAAAACCTGTGGCAGCACCTCTTCCAGTATTAGAAAAAGAAGAAACACCTAAGAATCTTACCCAACAATTTATTGAACAAAAAGAGAAAGAAAGAGAGAATCGTCCATTAACAGAAAGTAAACCTAAACCAGCTACGAGCTCTTCTTTTGATACAGAACGTATCTTTGGAGCGCTTTCTTATCTTCATATTATTGGTTGGATTATCGCTTATTTCTTAACCAATAAGAATCAATCTAGATTTATGAAGACACATTTAAATCAAGGTTTAGTCATTAATGCTGCAATTCTTTTAGGTAACTATATTCCATTTGTGGGTGGAATTATTCGAATTGCTGCATTCGTTCTAGCACTTATAGGAATCTATTATTCTGCGACTGGGCAAGATAAGAAACTTCCATATATTGGAGATATTGAAATATTTAAATAAAAGGATTGAAACAGCCTTCCATTGGAAGGTTGTTTTTATAATGGTTCTTATTTGGAATAATGAGGTGATTGCTATATAATTATATAGATATAAATATAGGAGGTAGCGTATGATAGAGTGTACCCATGTTTATAAACGATACAAAACAGGTGTAAACGCACTATACGATATCAATCTTCGTATTGATCAAGGTGAGTTTGTGTATATTATTGGACCTACTGGTTCTGGTAAGTCTACGATGATAAAACTATTAGATGGAGAAGAAGTTCCTACAAAAGGAACCGTTAAGGTAGTAGGAATTGATGTTGGAAAACTTAGACATTCCAAAGTACCTATTTATCGTAGAAATATAGGCGTTGTATTCCAAGAGTTCCGATTAATTGAAACGAAGACAGTATTTGAAAATATTGCCTATGCTTTAGAAGTTATTAATATGAATAAAGACGTTATACGACGTCGTGTTCGTGCTGTTATGAACCTTGTAGGATTAGATGATAAGGGGAATGCATTCCCTCATCAATTATCCGGTGGTCAACAACAACGTGTCGCAATTGCACGTGCGATTGCGAATCGTCCAAAGGTTCTAATTGCAGATGAACCTACAGGTAACTTAGACCCAGCAATGTCAGATGAAATTATTGGTTTATTAGAAAAGATTAATTCGGCTTATGGGACAACAATTATTATGGTTACTCATGATCAAAATGTCGTTAATAAACACTTAAAGAGAACGATTGCTTTAGAACATGGGCAAATCATTTCTGATAGTAAGGAAGGAGGCTATGTTCGTCGTGATCAATAGAATATGGAGACCAATTAAAGATGGATTCTTAGGTGTATTCCGTCATGGTGGAATGTCTTTTTCCAGTGCGAGTGCAGTAACAATTGCGTTAATTATTGTAAGTTTATTTACGATTGTAACAGTTAATATGCGTCGTTTTACACAAGGTTTAGAACAATCGGTTCAAATTGCAGTATTAGTTGATTATGATCATGAATCTGCAGAAGAGGAAGATCGTATCTCTTTAGCAATTCAAAATATTCCAGGTGTAGCAACCGTTACATTCTCAGATAAAGAAAATGAATTCCAATACTATATGGATAGTTTTGATGATCCTAAAACAAGAGAGGCTTTTGAACCATTCCGTTCAAAAAACCCAATGCATGATGCTTTCTATGTTGAAGTACAAGATGGAACAGAATTAGAAGCCATTGCGAATCAAATTCAAGAAATTGAAGGAGTTAGTAGTGTTAACTTTGGTGGAACAAGCGCTACAAAGTTAATTGAATTCTTAGGAAATGCAAGATTCTTAGGTGTATTAATTGCGGTAGCTTTATCATTATTAGCTGTTCTCTTAATCTACAACACCATTAAATTAACCATCCAAGCAAGAGCGGATGAGATTCAAATTATGCGTAATGTAGGTGCGAGAAATGGGTTTATTCGTTCTCCATTTGTGGTAGAAGGAATTATTATTGGAACGTTAGGTGCAATTATTCCAATCTTATTAACGTATTATGGATATCGCTATGTATACAATACTTCAGGAGGATATCTTGTCTCAAATATGTTCTCATTATATCCACCACATCCATTTATTAGCTATGTATGTCTAGGCTTATTACTTGTAGGTATTCTTGTCGGATTATTAGGAAGTTTCTTCTCAGTAACGAGGTACTTACGATGGAAGCGATAATGAAGAAGGGGTTC
>CADBUH010000138.1 GCA_902797775.1 uncultured Erysipelotrichaceae bacterium
GTACATGCGAAGCCTTCTCTAGAAACTAAGACAACATTTTGTCCAGGATACGCTAAGAACGCATTCACAACTTCTGCATTCTTTCCTAGATTCATCGCAGGCGTTACCCTTGAGTTTCTTTGCATAACCCATTGACTAACAGGTGTCTTTTTAATTTGTCCATCACTTGCGGCTGTGATAATCCATGCGTAGGTATCAAAGTTCTTAATTAGAATCGCATTTTTAATCTTATCTTCACCATCAATTCGAGTGACTTTATTTAAATGCATTCCAATATCTTTCCATTTTGCTTCTTCAATTTGATAAACAGGTAGGTATTGGAAGTTACCTTTAGAAGTAAATAAGAGTAAAACATCTAAGGTATCACATTCAATATGACCAATGATTTCATCGCCTTCTTTACTACCTGTTAAAATCCCTTCACTCGCTCCATAAGAGCGCATGGAAACACGTTTTACATAACCATCTCTTGAAACTGTTACGACGACTCTTTCATTTTGAATCATACTCATCTTATCGATGACGATATCTTCTACTTCATCTTCTAATTTCGTTCTTCTTTCATCACCGAATTCTTCTTTAACAGCTTTTAATTCTTTAATGATGACGGAACGTAATACTTTTTCATTTTCGAGAATTGATTTTGTTTCTTCAATCTTATTTACGAGTTCCGCAAACTCTTCTCTTAGTTCTACAATATCCGTATTTGATAAACGATATAGACGTAATGTGACAATCGCTTCGGCTTGTGGTTCTGTAAACTTAAAGCGATTCATTAAGTTCTTTTTGGAGTCTTGTTTATCTTGAGAAGAACGGATAATCGCAATGACTTCATCTAAGACAGAGACAGCTTTCATTAAGCCCTCAATCACATGACATCTCGCTTCCATCTTATTGAGTTCATATTGTGATCTACGTGTTACAACTTCTTTTCTAAAATCAATAAACGCATCTAATAAACCTAATAAACCTACTTGTACAGGTCTTTGGTCAATGATTGCGACATTGTTGTAGTTGTAATAGATTTGAAGGTCTGTATTTTTATAGAGATAATTTAAGATCATATTGGCATCACTATCTTTTCGTACATCTACCACAATACGCATACCATTACGATCGGATTCATCTCTTACATCTAACATTCCATCAATATCTTTTGACATACGGATTTCATCAATCTTACGTACAAGTTCACTCTTAACTACTTCATAAGGAATTTCTGTAATTACGATTTGGTTGATGGAACGAGCTTCTTCAATGGATACTTTTCCTCTCACAACAACCCTTCCGTGTCCCGTCTCAAAAGCTTCTTTAATTCCTTCCGCCCCTTGTACAACACCACCTGTTGGAAAATCAGGCCCTGGTAAATATTCCATGACTTCATTTAAGGTGCATTTCGGATCACGAATACGACAAATGGTCGCATCAATCACTTCACTGATGTTATGGGGAGGCATATTGGTTGCGTATCCTGCCGCAATTCCAGTCGCTCCATTTACTAACATGACAGGAAAAGGTACTGGTAAAACCGTTGGTTCATTCTCTGTATCATCAAAGTTTGGAGCCATCTCTACCGTATCTTTATCTAAGTCATCTTCCATGACTTCGGTTACTTTCGCTAAGCGTACTTCTGTATAACGCATCGCCGCAGCTGGATCATCATCAATCGAACCATTATTACCATGCATATCAATGAGTGGTAAACGTACTTTCCAATCTTGTGACATACGTACCATTGCATCATAGACAGAAGAATCTCCATGAGGGTGATAATTACCAATGACTAGACCGACTGTCTTCGCAGATTTACGATATGGATGATCATAAGTATTTCCATCATGATACATCGCATATAGGATTCTTCTTTGAACCGGTTTTAAACCATCTCTTGCGTCTGGTAAAGCTCTTTCTTGGATGATATGTTTTGCGTAACGTCCAAAACGATCTCCCATGATATCTTCTAATAGGAGTGGAATATATTTTGTGTTATCTGTAATTGTCTTCTTCTTTGCCATATTATTCCACCTTAAAATCATCCTCTAATGTGAAGGAGATATTATTCTCAATCCATTTTCTTCTTAGTTCTGCTTTATCACCCATTAAAGTAGAAACTCTTTTTTCTGCTAGCATTCCATCTTCAATACCAACTTGAATTAATGTACGTGTTTCAGGATCCATAGTAGTTTCCCATAACTGGGTCGCATTCATTTCACCTAGGCCTTTATAACGTTGCACTTCTACTTTTCCAAGTTTCTTTCTTAATTCCACAAGTTCTTCATCTGTATAACAATACTGTGATTGTTTACCCTTCGTAACTTTATAGAGTGGAGGTAATGCGATATAAACCATTCCATGTTCTACTAAGGTTCTCATATAACGATAGAAGAATGTAAGTAATAGGATTTGGATGTGGGAACCATCATCATCCGCATCGGTCATGATGATGATCTTATTGTAGTCGGATTCTTCATAATCAAAATCAGGTCCTACACCTGCATTAATCGCATGGATTAATGTATTAAGTTCCACATTCTTTTCAATATCACTCATGGAAGCTTTTTCCGTATTTAAGACCTTACCACGAAGTGGTAGGATTGCTTGGTAATGGGAATCTCTTCCTTGTTTTGCACTACCACCTGCTGAATCACCTTCAACAATAAAGAGTTCTTTAATCTTTGTATCTTTTGTTTGAGCAGGTGCTAATTTTCCAGATAAGATTTTCTCTTGTTTACTATTCTTCTTACCTTTACGTATTTCTTCTTTTGCTTTACGTGCTGCTTCTCTTGCCATTGCAGCCTTTAGCATCTTACGCACAAGGTTATCACTTTGTTCACGGTTTTCTTCAAACCAATAAGATAGTTTATCTGCGACGACCGCATCAACGGCAGGTTTTGCTTGTGGAGTTCCTAGCTTTCCTTTTGTTTGTCCTTCAAATTGTAATAATTCTTCTGGAATCGATACCGAAATGATAGAGGTTAAACCTTCTCTTACATCATTTCCTTCTAAGTTTTTATCTTTCTCTTTTAATAACCCATATTTTCTTGCGTAATCATTTACAGCTTTTGTAAAAGCGGTTTTATAACCAACTTCATGGGTTCCTCCATCTCCTGTACGTACTAAGTTAACGAAACTATAGGTATTCTCTGCATAATCATCGGTATATTGGAATGCCACATCCACCTTAATGTTTTGTGCTTCTCCTGAGAATTTTACAGGAGGCATTAAGACATGACGATCTTCATGCAGATAATTTAAGAACGCAATTAATCCATCTTCATAACAGAAGGTTTCACTTTGGTGTTTCTTTCCTCTTTTATCGGTAACCGTTATCGCAATTCCACTTAATAAGAAAGCTTCTTCACGTGCTCTTTCACATACCTTATCAAAATTAAATTCGGTAGTAGAGAAGACTTTAGGATCTGGTTTAAAGGTTACTTTTGAGCCACTTTTATTCGAAGTCCCTAAATCTTCTACTTTACTTACTTTCTTTCCACCATTTTCAAAGCGAATACGTGCAACTTTCCCATCATGTGCAACTTCCGCAACAAGCCATTCACTTAACGCATTAACAACCGAAGCACCGACTCCATGTAGACCACCTGCGGTTTTATAACCACCTTCACTTGAGAACTTACCTCCCGCATGAAGTACAGTAAAAATAACTTGCAGTGTATTCATACCACTCTTATGCATACCAATTGGCATACCACGACCTTCATCTTGGACCGTACAAGAGCCATCTTCTTCTAAAGTAATATCAATCTTCTTTCCAAACCCATTTAAGGCTTCATCAATTGAATTATCTACAATCTCCCATATTAGATGGTGTAAGCCTCTACCATCCGTGGAACCAATATACATTCCAGGACGTTTACGAACTGCCTCTAATCCCTCTAATATTTGGATACTATCATCTTCATATTTTCGTTTATTTTCCGCCATTTGTTTCTCCATTTCAACGTGTCTATTATACAAAATAATTGGCTTTCCAACTATCCTTATTTTATGAAAAATACATAAAAAGTTAGAAATCCCATAAGTGCCTCTAGAATAGGATAAAGAATTGGTATCTTTCTTTTACATTGCGGACATTTACCTCCTACGATAATCCATCCAAGAATAGGGATTAATTCATACCATTTCAATATCCTATAACAGTTATCACAATGACTTCTTTTTACAAGAATAGATTCTTTCTTTTGAATGCGATAGGTCATACACATCATAAAACTACATAGCGCACTCCCAAAGAAAAAGCACTCAATTCCATATATTAGTTTCATCACTTATATTATTCTTTCTAACTTATGAAATTCCCCTCTCTTTTTAAGAAAAAGAAATTTGATATAATACAACATATGGAGGGTGCTTCATGAAGTATATATTTGTAATACTATGTAGTTATTTATTCGGATCAATTCCTTGGGCACTTGTGATAGGAAAAGTGTTCTTTCATAAAGATATTCGCGAAGAAGGAAGTGGAAACTTAGGGGCTTCTAACGCTGGTAGAGTCTTAGGAAAACCAGTTGCGATAATCGTAACGATCTTAGATGCTTTAAAAGCTTTCTTTTCTATGTTGATTGCGCATTATGTAGCTCCAGAAGCGATTTTATTTGCGGGGGTTGCTTGTTGTATTGGACATTGTTTTCCAATCTTTGCGAAATTTAAGGGTGGTAAAGCCGTTGCGACAACGTATGGTTTCTTATTAGGGGTTGTTGTATTTATTACAGGGCAATGGTTTTGGCAATTCCTCTTCCCTATTATTTGTTTCTTTATCTTCTTATATATGTCAAAGATGGTCTCGGTTGCGAGTATTATGTCCATCTTTGTAGCAGTTGTAACAGGATTCTTTATCAATGTTGATTTAAGAGTCTCTTTAGCTGTATTACTTCTATGGTTATTAATCACCTATCGTCATCGCGATAACATTAATCGTATAAAACAAGGAAAAGAAAATAAAATTAAATGGATGGGATAACACATGGGAAAGCTTCAAACATTCAAATTAGGTATTAAACCACTTGGTCAATCTCCTCGTACAATCTATGTCTATTTACCAAATAACTATAATCCAAACAGGAAGAAACCCTATCCTGTTTTCTATATGTTTGATGGACATAATCTTTTTTTAGATGAAACGGCGACTTATGGAAAATCATGGGGATTAAAGGATTATTTAGATAAAGAGAACTTAGAACTTGTGGTTATTGGACAAGATTGTAATCATGAAGGGAATAAACGTCTTGATGAATATAGTCCCTATCCTATTTCAAAATATAAATGGTTTACGGAGGTAGAACCACAAGGAAATCTCACTGCGAAATGGTTTGTGGAAGTATTAAAACCCTATTGTGAGAAAAAATATAATATTTATAAGACAAGAGATCATATTGGGATTGGTGGTAGTTCCATGGGTGGTTTAATGAGTTTCTATTGTATTAGTAAATATAATACGGTTTTTTCAAAGGCAGCTTGTGTATCAAGTGCCATTCGTCCAGTATATAAAGATCTTTATGAAGATATTAAGAATTCTAAAATGAATAAAAATACTTCTATTTATATGGATTTTGGTACAGAAGAAGCTCGTAATAAAGCACAACTCGAAAAATATATGGATTGTTTATTAAAGATTAATCATCTATTTGAAGAGAAAGGATGTCGTACCTATCCACATTTAGTGATGAAAGGCACCCATAGTGAAGCATCTTGGGAGAAAATAACCCCTTTATTCTTTCATTATTTATTCCCTGAATTGTATAGGTAACCTATATTTATACCAAATATAAAATATATTTCAAGTCTATTTTAATATTTTTTTGCATGTAAAATACCTGTATCAATAGGTGCCGTATAATGCCTAGATATGGTAGGCAGTCTCTACACTTCACCGTAAAGGAAGTACTATGGCAAACATAGTTTTCTTGTTTGCAGCGGAACACTCTATTGAATTGTCTGCTATTTTGAGAAGGAGGAAACTATGGAAAAGATCGCAGAGTTTTTTGGTTTTGCAGAACGCAAGACAAACTTCAAAATTGAGCTCGTTGCTGGCTTAACAACCTTCATGGCTATGGCTTATGTACTCGCTACACAACCAGGTGCTATCGTGGGTTTTGGTTCGCCATCTGTAACGGATGCTGCTGGTGCAGTCATTACACAAGAAGCAGTAGTAGTTACGGTAGCTCTTGTATCAGGTGTCATCACGATTTTAATGGGACTTTACTCTAATATGCCATTTGCATTATCGACAGGCATGGGGAGTAATTTTTTATTAGGTTCGATGATTCAAGCTGGCGCACTCACATTCTCCCAAGCAATGGGTATTATCTTAGTTGAAGGTGTCATCTTCTTAGTTCTATCCGCATTTGGTATTCGTGACTTAATCGTACGTATGATTCCTAAGAATATTAAAATTGCGATAAGTGCGGCAATTGGATTCTTTATCGCTTACTTAGGTTTCAATAACTCTGGTTTAGGAACATACAATGGTGGTATTAGTATGGGTGATTTCACTAACCCTGCTGTTATGCTTGCAGTATTAGGTTTAATCATCATCGCTGTATTAACTGCTTATAAAGTTAAAGGTGCAATCTTAATTGGTATCTTATTAACTACAATTCTTGGAATTCCATTTGGTATTACAAATGTTCCAAGTTCTTTAATCAGTGTTCCTGATTTCTCTGGTGTTGGTTCACTCGTTGCGAAATTTGATTTCTCAACCATCCTTACCCCTACTGGTTTAATCTTAGTATTCGTTACATTCTTTGGAGATTTCTTCTCTACATTAGGTACTGTACTTGGTTTAGGTGGTAAAGCTGGTATGTTAGATGAAGATGGAAACTTACCAGGTATTGAAAAACCATTCTTAATTGATGCGATTGGTACTTGTGTAGGTGCAATCTTCGGTTGTACAACCATCACAACTTATGTTGAAAGTAGTGCTGGTGTAGAAGCTGGTGGTAGAACAGGTTTAACTGCAATCACAACAGGTTGCTTATTCTTAATCGCTATGTTCTTAGCACCTATCTTCTTAATGATTCCTAATGCTGCTACAGGTCCAGCATTAATCTTCGTTGGTTTCTTAATGATTCAAGGTTTCAAAGATATCGACTTCTCTGATTTCACAGAAGCATTTGGTCCATTCGTCATGATCATGTTCTGTATCTTCATGGGCTCTATCGCTGCTGGTATCGCAGGTGGTATCTTAGCTCATATCATCATTAAAGTTGCGACAGGTCGTGCAAAAGAAGTTAACATTGGCATGTACATTCTCGCAATTCCACTCATCCTATACTTCATTTATAGTTAATAAGAGGTAATATAATGCTTAAATTAATGCCAAAAGATATGAAGAAGCTTCTAAAAGCTTCTTTAGGCGAAATCGAAAGTGATTTAGCTTTAACAAATGGTAAAGTTGTAAACGTATTTACAGGTGAAATACTTGATGCAACTGTATATATCTATGATGGTTTTATTGCTCATGTTGATTTTGTAAATCCACATGTGATTGATGCTCCTGTAAAAGAGGTTGTTGATGTACAAGGTCAATACATCACTCCTGGTTTCATGGATGCACATATGCATATTGAAAGTACAATGTTAACACCACGTAACTTTGCTAAGGCTGCTATTCCATGTGGTACAACAACTGTTGTTACAGATCCACATGAAATTGGTAATGTCTTAGGTGTACCAGGTGTACGTTATATGCATGATAGTTCTGCTGATTTACCAATGCGTCAATTAATTGATGCTCCATCTTGTGTTCCAGCTGTTCCAGGTATGGAATATGCAGGTGCTGATTTCCAAGCAGCTGAAATTCGTGAAATACTTCAAATGGAACGTGTTGTTGGACTTGCTGAAGTTATGGACTTCCTTGCAGTTATTTATGGGGAAGACCGTATGATGGCGATCTTAGATGAAGCACGTAAAGCTGGCGTATATATTCAAGGACACCTCCCAGGTGTTTCTGGCAGAATGCTATCAGCTTATCTATGTGGTGGTCCAAATACTGACCATGAAAATAGACTTGCGCAAGAGACACTTGATGAATATCGTCTTGGTATGTATGTTGATATGCGTGAATCAAGTATGACAAAGAATGTGGAAGAACTTTGGAAAGGCTTAAAGAATAGCCGTTACTTCGATACACTCTGTCTATGTACAGATGATGTTGAATCCGATGACTTACTCCATGTTGGTCATATCAACGCAGTTGCTCGTAAGGCAATTGAACATGGTATGAATCCAGTTGATGCAATCAAGTCTTGCACAATTAATACTGCACGTGAAATTCATATGGAACGTCTTGGTGCAATCGCTCCAGGTTATGTCGCAGATATTAATGTTCTACCTGACTTAACAGAGCTATGGCCTTCGCAAGTTTACTTTGAAGGTAAACTTGTTGCGAAGGATCGCAAATTAGTTGTTGATATTCCTGATGAA
>CADBUH010000139.1 GCA_902797775.1 uncultured Erysipelotrichaceae bacterium
AGTTATGGTGACTTATTACAATCCAAAGAATTAATTAATAAATACCAAATTGTATTCAATGAAGAGATTGAAAAAGATTTATTCAAAGAGTTTGATGTCTTACATTTTGAAAATGAAGGACGTGTTTATAAAGTTGTGATTCGTGGAACACAAGAAGAAGTTATTGAAAAATTAAATGAACTTCATCCCGTTTTATTAGATGTTCTACAAGTTAACTTTGAAGAACTCTTTATCTATGAATTAGAAAGTAGAGGTGTCCCACATGAATCTTAATTATTTTAAATACTTAATCAAAAGTCAAAAAATAGCGATCCTCTTCTTCTTTGTCTTATATCTAGGGATTAGTTATACTCCTTTCCTAGATGGAGGAAGCGCTATAACTTCAAGTGACTTATTAGAAGTGATCTTTACAATTGCGACTGTATTAAGTGCGATGGCTTCCTTCGCTTTACCGGTCCTCTTATTCTCTTTTGTGCATCGTAAAAGAAGTGTGGATGTCTATTTCTCTTTACCGGTAAGTAGAAAAGAGTTATTAATTACGACAATTCTATTCTCTTTCTTATTATGTTTTGGATTCTTCTTTATCACATCTTTCATTGCGTATTTATTAAGAGGCTTAGCTGCGATACAGTTTGTGGATTATCTACTTGTCTTATGTGCGAATGCCTTTATATTCCTATCCTTATTACTGATTAATTCCTTCTTATATTTACTCGCAAATAATATCTTTGATGGAATTGTGATATTAGCTGCTTATTATTTCTTACCAATTATGTTACTGATTATGACTTCTACTTATTTAGGACAAATGGTAGCTGGTTCTCCTTATGGAGAATATCCAAACTATCTTTCACAATATACATCCCCTCTCTATTTAGCAGCGATGGTGTCTTATCGAACCATTAGTTATTGTATTCATCATCTTCATACTACTGTTACAGAACTTAATTGGACGCATGTATTATTCTTAGGAATCTATGCTGCATTAGCTGGCTTTGGTTTATATCGTCATTTCGTTTTACGTAAAACCGAACGTGCTGAACAACTCTCCAACAATTTCTTCGCTTATCCATTCATCATTAATGCCTATGCGTTTATTGTCTTAATGATCTTTGGATTTACGATTATGTCTGAAAAGAATGGTTGGGGAGGATTCCTAATCTTCTATCTCATCTTATTCTTTATCTACTTTGTCGCAACTTTCGTCTATAGAAGAAAGATACAGATTGAACTTAAGTCTTTATTACTCTTCTTAGTGGGCGTATGTATTACCCTAGCCTTCTCTTTCCTAAGTTGGAAAACAAGAGGTTTTCGAATGGCTTATAACTATACATTGGATAAAGATAAATATCTAACGTATGACTATA
This sequence comes from uncultured Erysipelotrichaceae bacterium, assembly GCA_902797775.1. Taxonomy (GTDB): domain Bacteria; phylum Bacillota_I; class Bacilli_A; order Erysipelotrichales; family Erysipelotrichaceae; genus Bulleidia. Next base: position 1,368 of record CADBUH010000139.1, read on the forward strand.
GCGCTTACGTTACCGCAAGTAATTTATCCATTCCATATAACTATTACAATGAAACACCAGTTGATGAAGTTGCGAATGTGTATTTCTCAATTACGATTCCAACAGATGAATTAGAAAAGCACAAAGATATTATTGATTTATTAGAAAAGCATCGTCATGAAGCAATTGATCTCTTCTATACAAAATCCATGTATCAAGGTGGAGCTCATTTCTACGTCTATAATTCCAATTCCCCTACTCCCCCAATTATTACTTCAAACCAATATACGTATTACTCTTTCACTCCATTAACTGAAGCAGATTTAAAGAAGATTGATGAATATTATCCTGTGATGGTATGGAGTGAACGTTATGAGGATGCGATTCCACTTGAAAAGTTCTTAGAAGAAAGAGGTGCGAAAGGATGAGAAATAAAAAACATTTTACACCAAAAGAATGGGGAATTTTATCCCTACTTAAAAGTAATCCAAATAAGTTATTTACAGCAGAAGAAATCTATAAAAATGTTTGGGAGGGTGAACCATTTAATTGTGATGGAATTATCGCAGTACATCTAAGACATATACGAGAAAAGATTGAAGATAATCCTTCTAAACCAATTCTTATTAAATCGATCTGGAAGAAAGGATATTGTTATATTGGGGAATAAAAAAAGTGGTTCCGTTCAAGGAACCACTTTTTCTCTTTATGTAATTAGGAGATTTTCTTCTTTAAGAAAGATAGAATGAGAGCTGCTACACAAGAGCCTACAAGTAACGCTACTGCGTACATGAATGGGTTAGAGATAACCGCAACTACCCAGAAGCCTCCATGTGGAGCTGGACTCATACATCTCGCCATCGCGGAAATCGCACCTGCTACAGCAGAACCAATAATACAAGCTGGTAATACACGAATTGGGTCAGCTGCTGCATAAGGGATCGCACCTTCAGAGATGAAGGATAAACCCATAATATAGTTTACAAGACCTGCTTTTCTTTCTTCTTCGGTCCAACGGTTCTTGAAGAAGGTTGTGGATAGAGCGACTGCTAGAGGAGGTACCATACCACCAACCATGACGGATGCCATGATGATTTTTCCTGCATCTGTTCCTTCTGCTAACATAGCAGTTCCAAATACATAAGCTGCTTTATTAACTGGTCCACCCATATCAACGGACATCATTCCACCAACAACTGCACCAAGTAATACTAAGTTTGCGGTACCCATTGAATTTAAGAGATTGGTTAAACCTGTATTGATCGCTGCCATTACAGGGTTAATCGCAAACATAAATACACCAATGAGTAAGATACCAACTAATGGATAAATTAAGACTGGTTTTAAACCTTCTAAACTATTTGGTAATTTATCACAAAGTTTTTCTAACCATAGGGTTAAATAACCACCTGCAAAACCGGCAAGAAGTGCACCTAAGAAGCCACCAGATACAACGGCTACATCAGGATTCGCAAGAGCTTGGAAGGAATATCCTGCATTCGCAATTGCACCACCTACGAAACCAACAGCTAGACCTGGACGATCTGCAATCGACATCGCAATATAACCTGCTAAGATTGGTAGCATGAATCCAAAGGCAGCTCCACCTACGGTATTAAAGAACGCAGCGAGTGGTGTATTTGAACCAAAGCCTGCTGGATTAATGGATTGATCATCAACTAAGAAGGCAATCGCAATTAAGATACCACCACCTACAACGAATGGTAACATATGTGATACACCATTCATTAAGTTCTTATAGAATACATGCCAAGCACTATCTTTTTCCGTTGAAACACTTGTCTCTACTTTTTGACTTGCATCTAATACAGGTGCTTCATTATTAAGAATCTTATTAATTAATACTTCTGGTTCATTGATACCACGAGATACCGAAGTCGAATAAACTGGTTTTCCTGCAAATCGACCTAATTCAATATTCTTATCTGCAGCTACAATAATACCCTTTGCGTGTTTAATTTCTTCATCGGTTAATACATTCTTAGCTCCAACCGAACCTTGTGTTTCAGCCTTTAAAGTAATACCCATTTCTTTTGCTTTCTTTTCAAGGTTTTCTGCAGCCATATACGTATGAGCGATACCAGTTGGACAAGCTGTAACAGCTAAGATTTCTGGATATTCATTGGATTCTGCAAGTGCTTTTTCTTTTGCTTCATCTGCATCCAATTTATCTTGTTCTGCTAAATCAATCACATTTAAGAATTCTTCTGGTGTCTTAGCAGCACGTAGTTTTGTAGCGAAATCTGGGTTTGTTAGTAAGGTTGCTAAACGACTTAAGATTTCCATATAGAAGTTATTACTATCTGCTGGTGCTGCAATCATAAACATGAGGGAAGATGGTGTTCCATCAAGAGCTTCAAAATCTACACCATCAGGTAATGTCATCGCAGCGAGCCCTGCATTCGCCACTGCACTTGTACGTGCATGTGGAATAGCGATTCCATCCCCAAGACCGGTTGTACCTTCGCTTTCGCGTTTTAGAATCGCTTTTTTGTACTCTTCGCGATCAGAGACATTACCTGCCTTAACATGTAAGTCAATGAGTTGTTCAATCGCGTCAAGTTTGTCGGTTGCGGAAGCATTTAATTTAATGGCTTCCTTCTTCAATAAATCCGTGATTTTCATATTCTATCTCCTTTTATCTTTTAAGATTTTCTCTTAATGATTCCATTTCTTGTCTTGTGGCGAGTTCTTCTGAGAATGCACTGGCAGAGCCTGTACATACACCCATCTCAAATGCTTCTTGGTAATTTCCATTTGTTTCAAGGTAACCTGCCACAAATCCAGCTACCATGGAATCCCCTGCTCCAACAGAATTCACAACCGTTCCTTTTGGAGCTTCACTACTATGTATTTCTCCATTTTCATCAAGAAGAACTGCACCTTCACCTGCCATCGAGACTAATACATTGACTGCACCTTCTTCTTGAAGTTTCTTAGCGTAAGGAATCACTTCTTCTCTTTTCTTTAATTCCACCCCATAGATTTCTCCTAACTCATGGTTATTTGGTTTAATGAGGAATGGATGATACTTCAAGACATTTGTGAGTAAATCTTTTGTCGCATCTACTACGATATGAATTCCCTTTCCTTCGAGATGAGACATAATCTGTTCATACATATCATCTGGAAGTGTATTTGGAATACTTCCTGAAATGATTAGAATGTCATCTTTTGTTAGGTTATCGAGAAGATCAAAGAGTTGTTTAATGTGTTCTTCTTTGATATTTGGGCCCTGTCCATTAATCTCTGTTTCCTTTTGTGATTTCATCTTTACATTGATACGAGAATATCCATTATCAACTTCAATGAACTTACAATCAATTCCTGTATCTTTTAATCTCCTTACAATCTCTTGGCCTGTAAACCCTGCCACAAATCCTAAGGCTGTACTTTTGTGTCCTAAATTATTTAAGACAATGGATACGTTAATTCCTTTACCACCCGCAAAGATTTTTTCATAATTGGTTCGATTGACTTCTCCTACTTTGAAGTCTTCGACTCGAATGATATAGTCGAGGGATGGGTTGAATGTTACTGTCGCTATCACGTTATTTCACCTCCACAATGTTTTTCTTTTTCTTTTTCGGATACGAATCGGTAATGATAATTGCGTTTTCAAATTTTCCAAATGAGATTGGAGAAATGGTTGAAAACTTACTATGATCACATAGAACATATTTCTTCTTTGTATGTTCCATCGCAATTTGTTTAACTCTTGCTTCATTGATTTCAGGAGTTGTGAAGCCATTGGTTTCATTGGCTCCATTGGTTCCAAAGAAACCTATTGTAAAGTTATAACGTGAAATCGCATCAACGGTTTCCGCTCCAACAAGTGCTTCGGTTGATACTTTGATTTCTCCTCCTGGAAGAATGGTACGTAAACCTTTTTTAATTAAGATATGTGCAACCGATAAAGAGTTTGTCACAAAGGTTGCGTTTGTTTCTTCGATAAAGGATGCGAGTGCTTCTGTGGTTGTTCCAGCATCGATATACACAAAATCATTTGGTTGAATTAATTTCGCTGCGTATTGCCCTATTTTTCTTTTTTCTTTTAAATTTAAATCATGCTTTTCACTCATGCTTAAATCTTTCATGACATAGGTATTATCATTTTTAAGAACACCACCATGAACTTTCACTAACTTACCTTGTTCGGATAGTTCAATAATGTCTCTACGGATTGTAGCTTCTGAACTATTTAAAGCAGTAGCGATTTCATTTACTTGTAAGGATTCTTTCTTATCGAGTAATAAGAGTATTTTTTCCCAACGTTTTTCTTTGATCATGACTTTATTATGTCATACAAAATAATCAATTTCAATCATTTTTAATCATTTTTAATCAAATGATTGTTTTTCTATATAGAATCCCCTATTATGTGCATAGATAAAGGAGATTTCATTATGGATGTACATACATTATTAGATACCCTACATTTAGCAGAAAAGCTCAAAGATACAATGCGTCATTGTTACACATCGAAAGGAAGAAGAGAAAGTGTAGCGGAGCATAGTTGGCGCGTTGTTTTAATGGCTTATTTTTTAAAGGATGAATTTCCTGAAGTAGATATTAATAAAGTAATGTTGATGTGTGCAATCCATGATTTAGGTGAAATCTTTACTGGTGATATCCCTACTTTTAAAAAGACAAAAGAAGATGAAGAAAAAGAAGAACAATTATTAAATGATTGGGTAGCTTCTTTACCTAGTCCTTATTGTGAAGAATTAAAAGAATTATATAAAGAGATGGATGAAAGAAAGACAACCGAAGCAAAACTCTATAAAGCAATTGATAGTCTTGAAGCAATTATCCAACATAATGAATCCGATATTTCCACATGGGAACCTCATGAATATGATTTAAATCTTACCTACGCATTTGATCGTGTTACCTTTTCACCTTATATGCAAGAGTTAAGAAAAGCAATCTATGAAGAAACTGAACAAAAAATAAAAGATGAACAGAAATGAAGAAGTTGTATTTAATAACAGGTGCTTCTGGACACCTAGGCATTAACTTAATCCAAGCATTATTACAAAAAGATTGTGATATACGTGTTTTTTGTTTGCCTAAAGATAAAAAACATTTCCCTAGTTCCATTCAAGTTATAACAGGTGATATCCGTGATAAAGAGGCATTACGCCCTTTCTTTGATATAACCAACTATGAAGAAGTAACCCTCATTCATGCGGCCGCTAAAATATCAATCCTATCAAAAGAAGATCCTACTGTATGGGATATCAATGTGAATGGAACGAAGAATGTGATGGAACTCGCATTGAATACACATCTTACAAGAGTTCTTTATATTAGTTCAATTCACGCCATCAAAGAACAACCCCTTCCTACAATCATCCAAGAAACAAAAACGTTTTCAAAAGAGAATGTAGTAGGTCAATACGCAAAATCAAAAGCAGAAGCAGCTCGCATCGTTTTAGAATACGCAGATAAGGGATTACCTGTAAGTATTCTTCATCCTACCGGTATCATTGGTCCAGGAGACCTTAACCATACTAATAATTCTGTTTCCACAATCATCGCTATCCGTAAAGGTTTATTACCCTTTCCAATCCAAGGAGGATATGACTTTGTGGATGTAAGAGATGTGGTAGATGGAATCTTAAAGTGTGAAGAAAAAGGACGAGTTGGAGAATGTTATATCTTAAGTGGAACCTATTTAACCATTCAAAGAATGTTTGAACTTGTGAAAGGAAAAAAAGAACCTTTTGTGTTTCCATCTAAGATTGCGAAAGTATTCGCACCTCTAATGGAAAAAGGTTCTCTTCGATTAGGTATTAAACAACCTTTAATAACTCCTTATTCTCTTTATACCTTACAAACAAACGCTCATTTCTCTCATGAAAAAGC
>CADBUH010000140.1 GCA_902797775.1 uncultured Erysipelotrichaceae bacterium
ATCATAATCTACCTCATATTCCCAATCTTCTGGAATAAGTATGCTAGAGTAATTTGGCATATTATAACTCTTCAGTTTTATAATTTTGTGAGTTTTATCTGGTTCTATAATTACTAGTGTCATAAATACCCCATCTTCTCTATATCTAGCAATCTAATTATATTTAAAATGACATGTTTGTGAAATGGTTAACCATTAAATAACTAGTATATCCTATAGTTACAGTATAATAATGACAAGACAACAGAGAATACAGACGGAAAAGAAAGAGTAGAACTCACTTTTTAAAAATCAGTAATGGTGTTGAATATTTCAGCGTAAAAGCACCACAGGTATAAGTCCTCTTTTTAAAATAGAAGAGTAGATTAACTCTGCTAGAAAGAAAGGAGGACTTTTAATATATCCAAAGAAAAAGAAGTATTAAGGCTTCTAGGATTAGGACTATCGCAACGGTCGATAATGAAAGCTATTAAAGTATCATCACATTTCGTTGTGAAAGTAAGGAAGTATTGTCTAGAAAACAACCTTACGTATGAAGAAGCGTATGCATTAGAAGATAGTCTTATTCCCAAAAAGAGAAAAGAATCAAGCCCGCGAGGCGCTAAAAGACCGAATTGTAAGTACGTCCATGATGAGCTGAAGAAAAAAGGAGTGACACTAAAACTACTGCATGATGAGTATGTCCAGGAGTATATAGTAACAGAAGAAGAGTATTTAAAATATACACAATTCTGTAACGTTTATAAGGGATATGTCGAAACCAATAAATTAACGATGCATATCGAAAGGAAACCTGGTGAAAGAATGGCCCTGCCAAAAGACAGGGCCATTCTTTCGCTAAGGCACCGGTGCTTTTTTCATTAACACGGTGGTGCTCAAATTATTAACATAGTGGTGCTTTCGCACCGAAATATTCACAAAAAGGGATTATGAGCTTTTTCTAGGAATAAAATAGGGATTTGTGCAAATAAACTATAGATTCACAGCATATTGTACGCAAAACAACACAATTACATTGACATAAAGACAAGAATGAGTTAAAATGCGTACTATCATAGTTTAGATCTATATAAGGTGGACATATGAAGTATTTAAAAGAATTACAATCAAAGAAAATCTTTACTCTTGCTGATATTGCTAAGCTTACTAGAAACGTTAATACTGCAACCAGTTTAGTTGCTGCTTACAAGAAGGCAGGTTATATTGCAAGTGTAAGGAAAAATTTATATGTTGCCCTTGATATAGCAAGCGGTAATCCTATTGCATCTAGATATGAAATTTCAAGTCAAACTTCTGAATCTTCTTTCATCTCGTATCATTCAGCTATGGAGTATTATGGAGTTGCTAATCAGGTTTTTTTTGAAGTAATAATATCAGCTAAAGAGAGAATACGTCCGTTTACATTTGACGGTATATCATATCGTTGTATACAGACAGATTATTCTGAAAGTGTAGTTACACCACCATATAATCCTCTTATTCGTGTTGCAAGCATTGAACGAGCAGTAGTCGATTGTATACAGAACATTAATCTTGCGGGGGGACTAGAAGAATTAATTGAATGCATTAAGGTAATTCCTGAACTGAATGCAGAAGAATTGCTTAAGGTTATGAAAAAGTATAATCAAAAGAAGCTTTGGCAATTTGTAGGTTTTATCCTAGAACAATTCAAAGAACAATTTAGGATTCCTGATAGTTTCTTCGATGAATGTAAAAATAATATCGGGGTAAGAAAGAATTATTTGAGTGACGGAGATAATCTTGTATATCATTCTGAGTGGAAGCTTTATGCCCCCAACAATCTATTAGACATAACAAATGAGGGAGGTAATGTTCTTGTATAACGTAGATAAAAGCGTTCTGGAAAAGGCATCCAAGGAAACAGGTTTTATCAGAGACAATCTAGAAAAAGTATATAGATTGATTGATGTTCTCGAATTCATGAATGGAAACGCGTATCTAAATAATCGTCTTGTACTAAAAGGCGGAACAGCGATAAATCTGACAGTCTTTGATTTACCAAGATTATCTGTGGATATAGATTTAGATTTTTCACAAAACTGTTCTCGTGAAGAAATGATTAAAGCCAGAGCCGAGATAGATGAAATCATAACAAGATATATGCTAGCATCCGGGTATACAAAGGATACTGGAAGAGGTCGTGATGCACATGCGCTTAATTCTTGGGTTTATTCATATGTAAATACCGGAGGAAACAAAGATAACATCAAAATTGAAATTAACTATTCCATGAGAGCACATGTGCTTCCAATCATTTCGAAGGAAATAATCTTTGACTTCATGAATACACCAATAAACGTAAAGGCTTTAGAAAAATTGGAGCTATTTGGAAGTAAGATAAAGGCACTTCTTGAGCGAACTGCAGCGCGTGATCTTTTTGATGTAAACAACATGGTGAATAATGAAATCATAGATTTAAAAGAGAAAGACATTTTGAGGAAATGTGTACTTTTTTATAAAACAGCAGGAAGTACAGGTGATGTGAAGCGAGAAATCAATCTTGATACAATAGATAAACTAACCTTCACTGATTTGAGACAAACACTTCTTCCGGTTCTTAGAAAAAGCGAGTATGTAGATATCGATAAAATGAAGAACAATGTCAAGAACTATCTATCCGACCTACTTGTTTTTACAGATAAAGAGAATGAGTATTTAGACTTGTTTTTAAAAGGAGAATATAGACCTGACCTACTATTTGATGATTCAGATATTGTTGAGAGAATAATGAATCATCCAATGGCAATTTGGAAAGTACAAAATATTAGATAAGCATCATCAATGTTGGTAAATTGTTGGTAAGAAAAGCCTTTTACCAACATTACCAACATACGTTGGACATAAGAAGAGGTAG
>CADBUH010000141.1 GCA_902797775.1 uncultured Erysipelotrichaceae bacterium
TCTCCTATTAAGAAAATGATTACCTGTACCTATCAAGCAGTTTCTGGTGCTGGAGTTGGTGGATTAAACGAATTAACGAATCAAATTGAAGCGATTCATAGTAATAAAGAAGTTGAAATGGAAACCTTCCCTAAACAAATTGCCTATAACTGTATTCCACTCATTGGTTCAGAACTCGATAATTCTTATACAAGCGAAGAGATGAAAATGCAGAATGAAGGAAGAAAGATTCTACATAATCAAGAAATGAAAGTATCTTGCACATGTGTAAGAGTACCTGTTTATCGCTCACATGCGATTTCTGTATCGTTACAATGTGAAGATGATCTTGATTTAGAGAAAGTGAAAGAAGCGTTAAAGAATGCACCAGGATTACTTCATGAAGTAGATACTTTCCCAACTCCATTAGAAACTTCAAACCAAGATTTAGTGGCGGTAGGAAGACTTCGTAAAGATTTAGTATTTGATGGAGGTATTTCTTTATGGTGTTGTGGGGATCAGATACGAAAGGGTGCCGCAACGAATGCTGTACAAATCTTAGAGTATTTATTGAATAATGAAAAATTGTAAGAGTTTTCATAAAAGATGAAAATAATAATAAAAATATTTCTGAAACTCATTGTAAGCATAAAAAAAGAGTGTTACGCTAACATCATATTTATATGGAGGAACATATGGACGCAATTATTAATGGAAAAGTCGTCACAGTAACAGGACCTGTCATTGATAAAGGAACTGTTTTGTATGACAAAGGAAAAATTGTGGCAGTAGGAAAGAATGTAAAAGTCCCAAAAGGAGCGAAAGTATTCGATGCGAAGGGATGTTATGTAACACCTGGACTCATTGACATTCATACCCATATCTCTACATTCGCTGGTAGAAATACAATGCCAGGACCAGATATGGATGGAAACGAAATGTCGAATCCAATTACTCCAGAAGTAAGAGCTTATGATGCAGTCTATCCAGAAGACATCGCAATCCCTGTAACAAGAAAAGCAGGTTTCACAACCGTCTATACACTTCCAGGTTCCGCAAACTTAATTGGAGGAACTGGAATTGCGATTAAGTTAAGAGGACATACGGTTGATGAGATGGCGATTCCTGGAACAGAGATGATGAAGTTTGCGTTAGGTGAAAACCCAAAACGTTGTTATGGAGCAGATGGAAGAAAGATGCCATATACACGTATGGGAAATGCTGGATTACTTCGTAAAACATTATTTGAAGCGAAAGTATATTCAGATGAACTAAAAGCCTTTGAAGAAGGAAAAGGTGAAAAACCAAAACCTAACTTCCAACTTGACGCATTAGTTCCAGTTGTAAGAGGAGAGATGACTTGTCGTATTCACGCACACCGTGCTGATGACATTATGACAGCGATTCATATTTGTAAAGAATTTAACTTAAAGTTCTATATTGAACACTGTACGGAAGGACAACTCATTAAAGATGTCCTAAAGAAAGAAAAAGTAACTTGTAACTTAGGGCCATTACTTCTAGGACCACTCAAAGAAGAAGTATGGAATCAACGCTTAGATACACCTGCAGTATTTGAGAAAGAAGGTATTAACTTCTGTCTAATCGCAGATGAAGGGTGGGGAACCCAATTCCTACCATCTCATATAGGTACATGTATGAGAGAAGGTCTATCTGAAAAAGCAGCCTTCAAAGCAGTTACAATCAATCCTGCGAAAGCATTAGGACTTGATGATCGCATTGGTTCGCTTGAAGTAGGAAAAGATGCGGATATCGCAATATTCAATGGTCATCCATTTTCCAACATGACAAAGTGTATTCGTACAATTATTGATGGAAAAGTGTTTGATAAATAGGAGGGAAAGAAATGAGAAAGGATTTAAAAGCTTTATTTGCTGGCTTACTCGCTCTTAGCCTTGTAGCATGTGGAGGCGGTGGTAGCTCAGCAACTACGACGACTACAGAACCTTCAAGTGGTGGTACAGAAGCTACTGCAGCTGCGACAACCACAAGTGATGAAGGTAAAGTGTTACGTATCGCAACACAATATTCTGTATCCACACTACTACCTTGGAAATCAACCCAAGATGGTGACTACTATATCTTCAATAACATCTATGATTCACTCGTAATCAATAGTGCTTCCGATTATCTTCCAGGTTTTGCGAAATCTTGGACAGTCGCGGATGACCAAGTCACATGGGATTTTACATTACGTGAGGATGCATATTGGCATACAGGAAATGACTTATTCGGTGATGAAAAAGTCAATGTCACAGCACAAGATGTTGCGGATTCCATTGCCTTCTTAATGGATGAAAAGAATGAAGCATTCCAATTAGAAAATATGGTAAACGCAATTGAAAGTGTTGAAGTAACTGGTAATCATTCATTACGTATCGTTGCGAAACAACCAGATGCTTTATTCCTATACTATATGTCTCAAGTTTATATCATTCCTATGAAAGCAATCGATGAAGGTTATGATTTAAATGCTCATCCAGTAGGAAGTGGACCATATAAGTTTGTATCTCATAAAGTTGATGATGAAGTTGTATTAGAAAAGAACCCAGACTATAGTGCAACTTTAGAACCAGGTTTAGATAAGATTATCTTCAAGATTATGCCTGATAAATCTGTAGCTGCGATTGCTTTACAAAATGGTGAAGTTGATATCGTTCCTCAATTACTATCTACCGATATTACAGCTGTATCCAATGATGATAAGTTAGTACTTGTTCCTGCAAGCACAAGCTGGTATCGTTTCATGGCATATAACTTAGATCATGAAAAATTCCAAGATATTAAAGTACGTACTGCAATTGCAGAAGCAATTGACTTCGATTCTATCGTAGCTGCAATCTTCGCAAATGATGCAGGTGTAACATTAGCGATTCCATCTTATGGTGGAGGTATTCCAAATGAATACTATGGTGGTGATACAGAAACTTGGAAGAAGATGACTCCATTTGATACCGATGCAGCTGCTGCTTTAATGGAAGAAGCAGGATGGACAAAAGGTGCAGATGGTATCTATGAAAAGAATGGTGAAAAGTTCGCCTTCACAATTAAAGCACCATCCTCTGATGGACAACGTGTAAAGATGTGTGAAATGGCTGCAACCTATCTAAAACAATTTGGTATGGATGTAACGGTTCAACAAACTGAATTTGCGACCTTAGCAGATGATGTTCTTGCAGGTGATACTGAAGTTTGGTGTATGGGTGGTGGATCTGGTATCAATGGTCCTCAATTCCTATACTATTCTCCAATTGCTGCAACCATCTTCCGTACAGGTTATGTTGATCCTGAACTTGATGCATTAATCGATACTGCATTCCATACAGTAGATGATGCAGAACGTGAAGCAATGTTAAAAGAAGTTGGTGTCAAGGCTGTTGAATCTCGTATTCACATTGGTGGATACTTTGAATATACACAAACTGGCGCTAATAAGAGAGTTACTGGATTCGATAACTGTGATCTATTAATTCCTCTCACATGCGATTATCGTAATGTGTCTGTTAACTAAGAATTCGGATAGAGAATCAATTATTAGACATGGTGCCGCTTTTAGCGAGCGGCATCATGTTTGTTTCATTAAGGAGATTAACTATTAATAATCAAGTATAAATTATAAAAAAGCAAAAAAGACATGATTAAAAGAATCACATAAGTGATTTTAA